>DATFUG010000016.1:0-7869 GCA_035261025.1 Steroidobacteraceae bacterium
GCGGCGGCGCGGACTGTTCGCGGCGCTGTTTCCGGCGGTCGACCGTTACCTGGAACAGCATCCGGGAAGCCTCGTCGAGCAGCTGCTGGTGCAGGGCCTGCGCAATACGGACCTGCGCGTCGCCGAGGACAAGCCGGTCACACCGACTTTTCTGTTTGCGCTGCTGCTGTATGGCCCGATCGCGGCGGCGATCGAAGCTCTCCCGCCCGCCAGCTGGCATGAGCCGCGGGCGATACTCGAGGCCTGCGATCGCGCGTTGCGCGAGGCGCAGCAGCGGGTGACCATACCGCGGCGAGTCGCCCTCGGCGTGCGCGAGATGTATGCCCTGCAACCGCGGCTCGAGGGTCCGCGTGGGCGGCGTGCGCTGCGATTGCTCGAGCAACCGCGGTTCCGCGCCGCCTACGATCTGCTGTCGCTCCGGGGCACGCTGGGGCTGGCGGTGCCCGAGACTGCGCAATGGTGGACGGCCTTGCAGGCCGCCAGTCCTGACGAGCGCGAACAGATGGTGGCGGCCGCGCCCACGGCTCGCGGTGGCGCGAACGCCGGGGCGGGAACCGGCACCGGCACGGCGCCGCCCGGGCGCCGCCGCCGGCGCCGATCGCGCGGTGGGGCCTGATACCGGGTCCGCCGTTGCGCTGGTTCCCCGCCTATGTGGGTATCGGGAGCAATCTGGATGATCCACCCGCGCGCGTCCGCGCCGCCCTGGGCCGCCTCGCCGCGCTTCCACAGAGTCGGCTGGAGTGCCGCTCGTCGCTCTACGGATCGGTGCCGATGGGCCCGGTGGTGCAACCGGACTATTGCAACGCCGTGGCCGGTGTCCTTACGCAGCTCGAAGCGCCGCGCCTGCACGCGGCACTGCGCGATCTCGAGAAGGAGCTGGGCCGGGAGAGTTCGACTGAGCGCTGGGGCCCACGGGTGATCGACCTGGATCTGCTGGCCTACGCCGATGAGCGGCGGAGCGATGCGGAGCTTACGCTGCCGCATGCGGGCATCGCGGAGCGTAACTTCGTGCTGCAGCCCTGGTGCGAGATCGCCCCGGACCTGCTGATACCCGGGCTCGGGCGGGTGGCGGAGCTGGCGGCGGGACTTCCGGCCACGGGCCTGTGGAGGATCGCGTGAGCCCCGCGGCCGGCACGCTCGCCGGGGGCAAGTCGGGCGCACACCGCTTCATCGCGCTCGAGGGGCCGATCGGAGTCGGCAAGACCAGCCTCGCCACGCGGATTGCCGACAGCCTGGGCGCCGAAGCGCTTCTCGAGCACGCCGACCAGAATCCCTTTCTCGAGCGCTTCTATCGCAATCCGCGCGCGGGTGCGCTGCCGGCGCAGCTTTACTTCCTGTTTCAGCGCGCGCAGCAGCTCGCCGCGCTCCGCCAGCAGGACCTGTTCGCGCCGGTACGCGTCGCCGATTATCTGTTCGACAAGGATCGCCTGTTCGCGCGCCTCACGCTCGACGAGGAGGAGTTCCGCCTCTACGAACAGGTGCACTCGCGACTTGCGCTCGAAGTGCCCAAGGCGGACCTGGTGATCTACCTGCAGGCCCCGGTGGATGTGCTGCTCGACCGGATCAACCGGCGCGGCATTCGCTACGAGCATTACATCGAGCGCTCCTACCTGGAGCGGCTCAACGATGCCTACGCGCGATTTTTTCATGAGTACGATGGCGCGCCACTCCTGATCGTCAACGCCGGCGCCATCGATCCGCTGCACAACGAACCGGACTACCAGGAACTGCTGGCGGCAATCAGGCGCATGCGGCGCGGAAGACACTACTACAACCCGCTGCGCAACCGCGCGATCTGAAGGAGTGCAGGACCGCGGGTTGCTTGTCAGGCCGCAGTCCGTCATCCTCCCCACCCCATGTATACGCAACTGCAGCAGCGCAATTCCGAGCAGCAGCCGGTGACGCTGAACACGCTGGGCCAGATGCGAGCGGCGGGCGACAAGATCGCCTGCGTCACCGCCTACGACGCCAGCTTCGCCGCCCTCGTCGAGGCCGCCGGCGTTGATCTGGTGCTGGTCGGCGATTCGCTCGGCATGGTGATCCAGGGCCATGACACGACCGTGCCCGTGACGATGGACCAGATGGTGTACCACTGCGCCGCGGTCGGGCGCGGCCTGCGGCGCGCCTTCCTGGTGGCCGACATGCCCTTTATGAGCTACACCTCGCGCGAGCATGCGCTCACCAACAGCGTGCGGCTGATGCAGGAAGGTGGCGCGCGCATGATCAAGCTCGAGAGCGGTGGTTCACAGCTGGAGATCGTCGAGCACCTGGCGCGCCACGATATCGCCGTGTGTGCACACTTGGGGCTCAAGCCCCAGTCGGTGCACAAGACCGGGGGGTTTCGCGTCCAGGGGCGCGAGCGCGAGGGCGCGGTGCGCATGCTGGCCGAGGCGCGCGCGCTGGAGGCGGCGGGCGCCGATCTGTTGCTGCTCGAATGCATTCCGGCCTCGCTCGGCCGCGACATCACGCAGGGCGTGCAGGTGCCGGTCATCGGCATCGGCGCCGGCCCCGACACGGACGGCCAGATCCTCGTCCTGTACGACATTCTCGACGTCACCGCAGGGCGCAAACCGCGCTTCGTGCGCAATTTCATGACGGGGGCGGCGGACTGCAGCGCTGCAGTCGCGCGCTACGTGGAAGCGGTGCGCACGCGGGCTTATCCGGCACCGGAACATTGTTTCTGAGGCGCGGGCGATCATGGAGGTCGTGACCACCGTCGCTGCCGTGCGCGAGTGCGTGCGCGCCTGGCGCGCGGCCGGAAGCCGCGTGGCCCTGGTGCCGACCATGGGCAATCTCCACGCCGGCCACCTGAGCCTGCTGGCCGCGGCGCGCAGCCGCGCCGATCGCGTCATCGCCAGCGTCTTTGTGAACCCGATGCAGTTCGGGCCGGCCGAAGACTTTGCGGCCTATCCGCGCACCCTGGACGAGGATGAGCGGCTGCTGCGCGAGGCGCACTGCGATCTGCTGTTTGCGCCTCCGGTCACCGAGATCTACCCCGATGGCGGCGCCCAGCCCACCGTGATCACAGTGCGTGGACTTTCCGGCATCCTGTGCGGCCAGTTCCGCCCTGGCCATTTCGCCGGCGTGGCAACCGTGGTTGCAAAGCTATTCAACATCGTGACGCCGGATGTCGCGGTGTTCGGCGAAAAGGATTACCAGCAGTTCCTCATCATCCGGCGCATGACCAGCGATCTGCTGCTGCCCGTGGAGGTCGTCGGCGCGCCGACCGTGCGCGCACCCGATGGCCTCGCCCTGAGCTCGCGCAACCGTTTTCTCTCGCTTGCCGATCGCACCATTGCCCCGGCGATCCACAAAGCGCTGCGCGCGGCCGTGGAGCGGCTCGAGGCCGGCGACCGCGATTTCATGGGCATCGAGAGCGCCGGCTGGCAGGCCCTCGCGGTGGCGGGGCTCCGCCCCGACTATTTTGCCGTGCGTGACGCGGCGGACCTGCAGGCCCCGCGTGCGGGCTCGCGCGAGCTGGTGGTGCTGACCGCGGTGCGCCTGGGCAAGGCGCGGCTGATCGACAACCTGCGCCTGGCCCTGCTGCGCTGACGCGCGGCGTGCACTAGCCTGCGGCGCGCCCGTGGCGCCCAAGGGCCCAGCGCACGTGTTCGCGCACCAGCTCGGAAGGATCATCGCGCCGCGCCTCGAGGGCGGCCAGCACTTCCTCCTCGCCGGGCGCGTTGCCCAACGCGACGGCAATGTTGCGCAACCAACGCGCATAGCCGATCCGGAATATCGCCGAGCCACGCATGCGCTGATCGAACTGCGCCGCGCTCCAGCCAAACAGTTCACTGAGGCGCGGTGCGTCGAGTCCATGGCGTACCTTGAAATCCGGGTGCGCCGCCGCGCTGGCATACCTGTTCCAGGGGCACACCAGCTGGCAGTCATCGCAGCCGTAAATCCGGTTGCCGAGGGCGGGTCGGAGCGGTTCGGGAATCGGGCCGTGCAGTTCGATCGTGAGGTAGGAAATGCAGCGCCGCGCGTCGAGCTGCCAGGGCGCGACAATGGCACCGGTCGGGCAGGCGGGCATGCACGCGGTGCAGGTCCCGCAATGCGCACTGGCGGGCTCGTCGAGCGGGAGTTCCAGGTCGGTGTAGATTTCGCCGAGGAAGAAATAGGAGCCCGCATCGCGCGCGATCAGGTTGGTGTGCTTGCCGATCCAGCCCAGCCCGGCGTTGCGCGCCAGGGCTTTTTCCAGCACCGGCGCGCTGTCGGTGTAGACGCGATGGCCGTGCGGCCCGGCCAGCGTGGCCAGAAAGTCCGCCAGCTGCTGCAGCGCCTTGCGCATGAGCCGGTGGTAGTCGCGGCCCAGCGCGTAGCGCGACACATACCCGAGCCGCGGGTCCCCCAGCACCTCCTCGGCGGCGCGCGCCGCAGGAGGCCAGTAATCCAGGCGCGCGCTCACGACGCGCACCGTGCCCGGCAGGAGCTGTTCCGGACGGCTGCGGCGCTCACCGTGGCGAGCCATGTAGTGCATCTGGCCGTGACGCCCGGCCTCGAGCCACTGCGCGAGATGGCCTTCGTCCTCGCGCAGCGAAACTCCGGCGACGCCGATGCCGGAAAATCCAAGCGCGCGCGCGCGCGTGGCGAGTTGCGCACGGACGGCGCCCAGATCGCGCGCTGCGGCAGGAGTCGGCCTCGGCATATACGCTCGCCAGTATAATGGCCCGATGAGCCAGGCTCGCGGACTGTACTCGGTCGCACAGGTGCGCGCCTTCGATGAGCGGGCGATCCATGAGCTCGGCGTGCCCGGCTACACCCTGATGAATCGTGCGGGCGCCGCGGCGTTACGCGTGCTGCGCGAGCGCTGGCCGAGCGTGCGGCGAATTGCCATCGCCACCGGCGGCGGCAATAACGGCGGCGACGGCTACGTGCTGGCACGCCTGGCGCGCGCGGCCGGACTTGAGGTCCAGCTGCTCGCGGTGGTGGCACCCGACCGGCTCAGTGGGGATGCCCGGCGCGCCGCCGAAGAATATCTGGCGGACGGGGCCCGGGCGCATGTCTTCACTGCCGCGGCGCTGGAGCAATCCGAGGTGCTGGTCGACGCGCTGCTGGGTACCGGCTTGCGCGCCGCAGCCCGGGCGGAATTCCTGGCGGCCATCCGGGCGCTCAATGCGGCGGGCCGGCCCATCCTCGCTCTGGATCTGCCTTCCGGACTCGACGGCGATAGCGGTAAAGCCCTGGGCGAGGCGGTGAGGGCGGAGGCCACCATCACCTTTGTTGCTCCGAAGGTTGGACTTTATCTGGGCGATGGTCCTGAGTTCGTGGGGCGCCTGTATTGCGACGATCTGCAGTTGCCCGCGCCTGCGGCCGCGACGGCACCGCCGGTGCTGGAATGCCTGGATCAGAGCGACGTCGCGCTCGCCTTGCCCGCCCGGGGGCGTTCAGCGCACAAGGGAGACTTTGGCCGCGTCCTGCTGATCGCCGGTGCGCCGGGGATGGCGGGCGCGGCGCGTCTGGCCGGAGAGGCCTGCCTGCGCTGTGGCGCGGGACTCGTGAGTGTCGCCACCGCGGCCGAAAACGTGGCGGCGATCGTCGCGGACCGGCCGGAGCTGATCTGCTTTGCGGCCGACGCCGCCAGCGCGCTCAACGCGCCGCTGGCCGCCGCGACCGTGGTCGCAATCGGTCCCGGGTTGGGCACCGGCGCCTGGGCGCGCGCCATGCTCGATGCCGCCCTGGCCAGCGGCAAGCCGCTGGTGCTGGACGCGGACGCACTGAATCTGCTGGCCGCGGCGCGGCAAAGCCCGCCCCAGGGCGCGATCATGACGCCTCATCCGGGAGAGGCCGGACGCCTGCTGGACGTGGGTTCCGAGGCGATCCAGGCAGACCGGCTGGAATCGCTCCGGCGGTTGGTCGAGCGTACCGGCGCCGTCGTCGTCCTCAAGGGAGCGGGTACCCTGATCGGTGCCTTAGGTCGTGTCAGTGCGATCTGCCCTTACGGCAACCCCGGAATGGCGGCGCCGGGAATGGGTGACGTCCTGACGGGCGCGATCGCCGCCATCCTCGGCCAATGCCGCGATCCCTGGCTTGCCGCGCGGGCGGGCGTCGTGGCCCACGCACTCGCCGGGGACGACCTGGCGCGCCAGGGTGGACGGAGCCTCCTCGCTCTGGACGTGGCGGGGCTCCTGTCGCGCTGGGTCAACGGCGGCAGCGCGGCCTCCACCATGCTTCCCGAAGCGGGACCTGCGCCGTGAGCCTGGAGCTCTCGCTGCCGGGCAGCGAGCACACGGAAAAGCTGGGCGCCGCACTCGCCAGCTACAGGCCCCGCGCATCGGCAGGCGCCATGATCGTGTATCTGCAGGGCGAGTTGGGGGCGGGCAAGACGACACTGGCGCGCGGGTTGCTGCGGGCCCTTGGTGTGACCGGGGTGGTGCGCAGTCCGAGCTACACCCTGCTCGAATCCTATGAGTCGGCGGGGCTGCGCGTGTTCCACCTGGACCTGTATCGCCTGGAGGGCGCCGAAGATCTGGCCATGCTCGGCTGGCGGGAAGAGTTGACGCCGGGCGCCCTGTTCCTGATCGAGTGGCCGGAGCGCGTCGCCGGGGCCCTTCCGCCGGCAGACCTAAAGGTGGCGCTCTCGATCGTCGGTGCGGGCCGCCGCGCGCGCCTGGAGGCGGCGAGCGTGGCCGGGACCGCCTGGCTGCACGCGCTGCGGAGCGATGCTGCGCTTGCGGAAATGAATCGAGTTTAATTCTCTAGGCCCATGATTAGCATTGAATAAATTCTTGCCACGTCATAGAGTGCGGGCCGTAGGAGGCATCAGGCACTCGAAATGTTCCGCTACCGCATCCCGATCCGCGTAGGACTCGCCGCTCTGGTGGCGGTGGCCCTGCCGGTCGCGGGCCTCGCCGCTGCCCTGCTGCAGACCGCGGCCCTC
Organism: Steroidobacteraceae bacterium; assembly: GCA_035261025.1. Taxonomy (GTDB): domain Bacteria; phylum Pseudomonadota; class Gammaproteobacteria; order Steroidobacterales; family Steroidobacteraceae; genus FEN-1191. Next base: position 6,881 of record DATFUG010000016.1, read on the forward strand.
GACGCGGATGCCTCCAGGCTCACATTGAACCTGGGACTGTCTGCGCCGGTGCGCCCGGACGTATTCACACTTAACGCGCCTCGCCGGATCGTCATTGACCTGCCCGGCACCCGCAGCGCTCAGGCGCTGCGCCTGCCCGCAGCCAGAGGGCTGGTGGCCGCGCTCCGGGGCGCTGCGCGCGCGCGCAACGATTACCGCCTGGTCCTCGAGTTGCGCGGCGCGCCGGCCACGGCGCCGCGGCTCGCCATGGTTCAGATGGCGACCGGCTACCAGCTGCAGATCAGCCTGGGCGAGGCCGCTGCGCCGCTCGCCGCGATGGCCCCAGTCGCGCCCCCAGTAGCGCTCCCCGTAACGCTCCGGGTGGCGCCGACGGTGCGGGTCGTGGCGCCGGCACACGCCCCGGCGGGCGCGGATCGCGACATCGTCGTTGCCATCGATGCGGGGCACGGCGGTGAGGATCCGGGCGCCTCGGGCCCTGGAGGCACGCACGAGAAAGATGTGACGCTGGCGATTGCCCGGGCGCTCGCCGCGCGCATCAACAATCGTCCCGGGATGCGCGCCGTGCTGACGCGGGATTCCGACCGCCTCATCGATCTGCGCGAGCGCACCGAACGGGCTCGCGCTGCGAATGCGGACCTGTTCGTATCCATCCACGCCGATGCGGTTCGCAATCGCGCGATCAGCGGGGCGTCTGTCTACACGCTGTCGGATCGCGGAGCTTCGAGCGAGGCGGCGCGCTGGCTGGCCGATCGGGAAAACACCGCCGTGATGAAGGGCGGGGTTTCGCTGGCGAGTGTGAATGCAAGCCTGGCCTCAGTCCTGGTCGATGCCGCGCAGTCCCAGATCATGGGCGCCAGCGTCGAGGCGGCTGACGAGGTGCTGGCGGCGCTTGACCGGGTCGGCGCCATACGCAAGCGGATCGTGCAGCACGCGGGCTTCATGGTGCTCAAGTCGCCCGATGCGCCCTCGATGCTGATCGAGACGGCGTA
>DATFUG010000017.1:0-2502 GCA_035261025.1 Steroidobacteraceae bacterium
GGATCGCGCAGCGATTCGAAGGGCACGTCGGCCTCGCGCAGGCCCAGTTCCTCGCCCTGGTAAATGCACACCGCCCCCCGCAGCGAGCAGACCAGGGCCGTCAGCTGCGTGGCCAGGTGCGGCGGTGAATCAGGGCGTCCCCAGCGGCTCACCACGCGCTGCACGTCGTGGTTGGAGATGGACCAGCAGGGCCAGGCCTCCGCCGAAGCGGCCAATGCACCCTCAACGGTGGCGCGAATATGGGCCGGAGAGTGCTCCGAGCTCAGCAACTCGAAGCTGTAGCCCATGTGCAGCCGCCCGGGGCGCGTGTATTCCGCGATCGTCGCGTTGGAATCTTCGGCCGAGATCTCGCCCAGCGTCACGGCCCCGGAATAGCGGTCGGTGAGCCGGCGGAGCTCCTCGATGAAGGGCACATTCTCAGGCCGCGTGTTGTTGTACACGTGGTATTGGTAGGCATAAGGGTTGTCGGCCGGAAACCCGCGCCCGGTGCGCTGCTCGAGGGGCTTGGGCGGGTTGTCGCGCAGCTGCCGATCATGGAAGCAGAAATTGATGGCATCCAGGCGCATGCCATCGACGCCGCGATCGAGCCAGAAGCGCACGTTGTCCAGCGCCGCGCGCCGCACTTCCGGGTTGTGAAAATTCAGGTCAGGTTGCGAGCTCAGGAAATTGTGCAGGTAGTACTGTGCGCGCCGCGGCTCCCACTTCCAGGCAATGCCGCCAAAGATCGACAGCCAGTTGTTGGGCGGACCGCCGTCGGGCCGCGGGTCGGCCCACACGTACCAGTCGGCGCGGGGATTGCTCCGGTTCTGCCGGCTCTCGGCGAACCAGGCGTGTTCCGAAGAGGTGTGACTGAGCACCTGGTCGATCATCACCTTGAGCCCGAGGCCGTGCGCCTTGCCGAGCAGGCGGTCAAAGTCCCCCAGGGAGCCGAACAGCGGATCCACAGCGCGATAGTCGGCAATGTCGTAGCCGAAATCGGCCATCGGCGATTTGAAGAACGGTGAGATCCAGATGGCCTCGACCCCGAGACTCGCGACGTAGTCGAGCCGCTCGATGATGCCTGGCAGGTCGCCGACACCATCGCCGTTGGTGTCGAGGAAACTGCGCGGATAAATCTGGTAGATGGCGGCGCCATGCCACCAGGCAGGCTGCTGCATCGAGGAGATTTTCTGCTTGTGCTCGAGTGCCGTGCTCTTGGTCAAGAGCGCCCCCATATTTGTCGTGCCTACAGCTTACCCGCTTACCCGCGAAAAGCCGTCCAGCACGCATACGTATTCATGACGGGCCCACCAGCGTTTGCGTCTATCGTCCCTGGGTTCGGCGTCAGACTTACAAGAATAACGGGGTGGCTGCGATGTCAAACGCATTGCGCCTGCGGGCGCATGTGGTCTTGCTCCTGGGCTGCGCTCTGGGAACGCTGCTGCCACTCACGGGCGTTGCGCAGTCCGGCGAGGCCATCGACTACTCCAAACTGCCGGCGCGGGCGAGTCCCGCATGGGTGCACGACGGGGTGATCTACGAAGTTTTTCCACGTCAATTTTCTGCCCAGGGCGATTTCAATGGCGTGACGGCGCAGCTCGATCGGCTGCAGCAGCTGGGCGTCACCATCCTCTGGCTGATGCCGATCCACCCGGTGGGCAAGCTCAAGGCCAAGGGGACGCTCGGCAGTCCTTACGCCGTGCGGGATTACTACGCCATCAACCCCGAGTACGGCACGGCGGCCGATCTGCACCGCCTGGTGAGCGAAGCGCACAAGCGCAACCTCAAGCTCATCATCGACATCGTCGCGAATCACACCTCCTGGGATTCTGTGATGATGAAGACGCCGGATTTCTACACCCACGATGCCAGCGGCAAGATCGTTCCGCCCATGCCGGACTGGTCGGATGTGGCCGACCTGAACTACGACAACGCGGCGCTGCGCCGCTACATGATCGACATGCTCAGGTACTGGTTCCGGGAATTCGATCTCGACGGCTTCCGCTGCGATGCGGCCGGCATGGTGCCCACCGACTTCTGGGAGCAGGCGCGAGTCGAACTGAGCGCGCTCAAGCCCGACATCGTCATGCTGGCGGAGTGGGACGATCCGGCCCTGACTGCGCGGGCATTCGACGTGGACTACGCCTGGAAGCTCTATGGAACGCTGGGCGAGGTGATCCAGGGCCACCAGCCGGCCTCCGCCGTGCGCGAGCAGTGGAGCCGCGATGCCGCACAGTATGAGCGCGGAGCGCTGCGCATGCGATTCTCCGACAATCACGACCAGGATCGCGCGATCACCCGCTTCGGCCAGCCGGCCGCATTGGCCGCCTCGGCACTGATGTTCACGCTCGATGGCGTACCCCTGATCTATGACGGGATGGAAGTCGGAGACACGGCCGAATCGGGTGCACCGGCCCTGTTCGAAAAGCTCCCGATCCTGTGGAGCATCGCCGAACGCCGCCCGCAGTTCCCGCGCTTCTACCGGCAAATCATTGCCTTGCGTAAGGCTCACCCGGCGCTGCG
>DATFUG010000018.1:0-3090 GCA_035261025.1 Steroidobacteraceae bacterium
AGCTGGCAAGACGCCCGAACTCGACAATCGCAAATGCCGGTTCGAGCCTGAGGTTCAGGTGATCCGCGCGGGTCCCTTGGACGTCGTCAACGACGACCCGATACTGCACAACACCCACGGCTATTACGGGAAGCGCACCGCCTTCAATATGGCATTGCCGAATCAGGGGCAGCGAATTCCCACGGAGCTGACGCGGGCTGGGACCGTGCGCATCGACTGCGACGCGCACGGCTGGATGGAAGGGTGGATCTACGTTGTGGACAACCCCTACTACGCCATCACCGGCGCAGACGGCAAGTTCACTATTACTGATGTCCCGCCCGGCAACTATAGCCTGGTGGCGATCCACTCATTTACCGGGCCCCTTCAGCAGCCGGTAACTGTCGCGGCGGGTAAGCCGACGAATCTGACCATCGAATTGAAGAAGCAATAGGCGACTTAGCCAAGCCGGCAGGTCGCATTCTTTACGCAACGTCCGACAATATGAGGGTCCTACAAAGCGGGTCCAGAGAAATCCATAAAGAGCGAGCGATCCATCGAGAGGAGACGTCACATGTCTGAGCTTAATCGTGAACGACGTGAGATGGTCGCGGTGCTGCAACGGCCCGGGGTTCGTCCCGACCCCTCGCTCCGGATTACTCGACGCACTTTCATCCACAGATCGTGTTTGACCGGCGCGGCTACAGTCGCTCAGACTTTTGCATGGTGGCCGCTGCTCAACACCATCGACGTCGCTTACGCTGCCGAGCAGCCCTTCAAGTTTGCGTGGGTTTCCGACACGCACCTCTATCCTAAATCTGTCAACATGCGCTTCGTCGAGAAGGTGCAGCGTGCCGCGAGGGAGGTCCAGGCCATGAACCCGCCGGCCGACTTCCTGATCTTCGGCGGCGACCTGGCCCAGCTCGGCAGAACCAACGAGCTCGAGCTTGGGGTTGAGATCCTGAACGAAGTGAAGATTCGGAAGGTCTTCATCCCGGGCGAGCACGACTGGTACTACGATATGGGCGCGAAGTGGAAGCAACTCTTCGATAAGCCCAACTGGACCTTCGATCACAAGGGGGTGCGCTTTATCGGGCTCGACACGGTCACCCGCGGCCCGGACTATTGGACAGTGCGGAAGATGAGCCCCGAAGAGCGCATGGACCACATGGCGACCCTCGACGGCAGCGTTGCCGGCCCGTGGGCTGGCGTCGGCCGCGACCAGCTCGACTGGGTGCAGAAGACGCTTGCCGACTGGGATAAAGCCAGGCCGGTCGTCATTTTCAGCCATAATCCGCTCTACGAGTACTATCCGCCTTGGAACTTCTGGGTGCGCGACTGGCGCGAAGTCAATGAGGTGCTTAAGCCTTATACCAACGTCACCAATATCCATGGTCACGTCCATCAGGTGCTCTACAACGAGATCGGAACCATGCGGTCGATCGGCATGCTGGCGACGTCCTGGCCTTGGCCCTATGCCCCGGAGGGAGTGCCCAAGCTCACCAAGCCGATGATCCGCGCCGACCCCGGCGATTTCTACGACGGCGTCGGCCGGAGCGAGATCAGCATGAAAAATGATCGGATCGAGAACGAGTACATCATGTGGGGTCGTAAGGAGGTCTTCGTTCAGTCGGCGCCGGACTCCTCGCTGAGTCAGCCTGAGATCCTGCGGCCACGGATCGCCGACCAGCTCGGGCCGTACTAAGGGAGGACGGCTATGACAACCAGAACGACATTCCTGTTCGCTCTTTGCATCGCTTCGCTCGTTGGTCTGCTGGTCGAGATTGCGGTTCCCGTCGGCCCTGCCAATGCGAATAAGGACCCGGTAACGCCCCAACAGTTGAAAGCTTACGAGGAAGCCTTCATGGAGCAGGTCAGAAAAGGCGACCTCTTGTTTCATGGCGACGCCGCGACCGCGAAACAGATGAACGTGATACTCACCAACACGGGAATGGCCTGCGCGATGTGCCATCCCTTTGCCTCCGACACGCATCCGCACGCGTTCCCGAAGTATCAGGTGAGCATGGCCAAGTTCGCGACGCTTCGCGACATGATTAACTGGTGTATCGAGAAACCCAACCAGGGCGAGAAGATCGATTCTGATTCGGACGCGATGAAGGCCCTGGAAGCGTACATCTACTGGTCGAACACCGGCTCGGTCTTGGTCCCTGGCAGGTATTAGTTCTGTTCCTGTGCGACACGGAGTGAAAGGTTCCAGTACCAGCTTTCGCAGACGGGCCGCTTGAGGCCTGCGCGCGCGATGATCCTTGATGGAGATCCCATCGATTTCAGCGTTGGTGCTTGAGGCCGCGTCGACGGCGGAGAGGGCGTGCCATGGCAGACATGGCAGACATGGCAGAGACGTTGCATGGCAGGTTTACCGGCGTCAACCTGGATGAGCTGGTCGATCGGCGGGTGGTGCTGACGTGGCTTTATTGGGGAATGTTCTGGCTCATAGTCACCCCCTCGGTCGGCGTAGCGCTGTCCGGCCTCTTCAATTATCCCGATTATCTCGGCACTAATAATCTAGGGCTGACGTTCGGCCGCCTCCGGCCGGTCCACGTCAACGGTGTCATCTTCGGTGCCTTTTCGACCCTGTTCATCGGCGAATGCTATTATCTGGTACCGCGCTTGTGCGGGGTCCGGGTGATCCGCGGAGAATGGGGCGTAACGCTGGCGTGGGTGTGGAGCCTCGCTCTCTTGGCCGGGCTCATCTCGCTGCCTTTCGGTTACAATCACGGGCTCGAAGCCGGCGAGCTCCCGCTGTTTGCCGAAATTCCTCTCTTTATCGTAATAGCGGTGGCAACAGCACAATTCATTGCGACCATCGCCCAGCGCCTCGAGCCAGCGCTCTACGTTGCGCTCTGGTACTTCATCGCCGCCTTCATATGGACGACGATGAACCTCATTCTGGGCAGCGTGATCCTGCCTTACACGATTTCAGGCATCAACAGCGCGGCCTTCCACGGTCTCTACATCCACTACATCGTCGGCCTGTGGATCACGCCGGCCGGTTACGTGCTCATCTACTATTTCCTCCCGGTCAGCGTGCGCAATCCGCTCTACGCTCATAAGCTCTCGCTGGTCGGCTTCTGGTCCCTTGCCCTGTTC
>DATFUG010000019.1:0-9450 GCA_035261025.1 Steroidobacteraceae bacterium
TGAACTGGGAGAGGTTTATGCGCATGACTCGTAGGAACTGGGCGACACATCTCGCTGCTGTGTCGCTGGCATCGCTGCTCGCGGCCGCCACGCTGCCGGTGGCCGCCCAGGGCCAGCCCGGACCGAAGCCGGTGGCCGCGACTGACAGCGCTCTGGAAGAGGTCGTCATCACCGGCTCGCTGATTCCGCGGCCGAAGGAAGAAACTGCCGTGCCGACCTCGACCATTACGGCCGAGGATCTTCGGACCAAGGGCTTCGCCACCGTGGCGGATGCGTTGCAGCAGGCCTCGTTCTCGAGTGGCAGTGTGCAGGGCGCGCAGTTCGTCAACGGCTTTACGCCCGGCGCACAGACCCTGAGCCTCTTTGGTCTCTCGCCCAGCTACGTCAAGTACCTGATCGACGGCCGACCGATGTCCGATTATCCAGCGCTGTACAACGGCACCGATGTCGTCACCAGCATCAGCGGCATCCCCGAGGAGATGGTTGATCACATCGACATCCTGCCCGGCGGCCAGTCCTCGCTCTACGGGTCGGACGCCATCGCCGGCGTGATCAACGTAGTGCTGAAGAAACACCTGGATGCGCCCGTGGTGGACCTGCGCCTGACCGGGTTCCAGAACGGTGGCGGCACCGACCGGCGCATATCGCTGGCGAACAGTTTCGAATTTGGCCGCTTCACGGTCCTGGCCGGGGTGCAGTACCAGAACACGGACCCGGTTTGGGCCTTCCAGCGTGACCTGACCAGCCAGTACTTCGGCGGCGGCACCAGCCCCGCGGTCGCCGAGCGCGACTGGCTGGTGCTCGACCCGTTCGTCCCCATTTACTACTTCCAGGATCCGAACAATTGCACTCTGGCCGACTCGCAGTTTGGGAACACCACCGGCAAGCAGTCACGAGCCAACCGTCAACTGGATAGCAATGGAAATCTTACGCAACCAGGCTATTTTTGCGGCACCTTCAAGGACGCGTACTACACCCTCAACAATGGGACGGAAAGTACGCAGGCCTACCTGCACGCCACGGCGAATATAACGGGCTCAATGCAGTTATACAGCGACGTGCTCTACAGCAACGAAATCGTGCGCTTCGGCACGGGTACGCGGTTCTGGCAGACGACTGACCCTCTTTATCCGTTCGGTGTGATCTACGATCCGAACATTGACGATTACGTGCAGCTGCAGCACATCTTCTCGCCGGAGGAGTCGGGCGGCCTCGCCAATATGGTCAACCCCGACACCACCAATGCGCTGCGCGCCACGCTGGGCGTCGAGGGTGATCTGCCGTGGGGGCACTGGACCTACGACCTGGGATTTACGCATACCGAACAGAGGCTGGTTGAGGGCACGAGGGTATTGTTTACTGCGCCGCTCGAGGCCTACTACGCCAACATACTCGGGCCCAACCTCGGCCCGGATCGCTATGGGAACGGTATTCCGACCTTCATGCCGAACTACGCCGCCTTCTACACGCCGCTCACTCCCGCGCAGTACGCGACCCTGGGCGGCCTGGCCCTTTCCGGTTCTGGCACCGAAGACAACATGCTGCGAGGGCAGCTCACCAACTCCCATCTGTTCAAGCTGCCCGGCGGCGATGCGGGCATCGCGGTGGTCGCCGAGGGGGGCGATCAGGGCTGGCGCTACAAGCCGGATCCGCGCTTCCTGAACGGCGGCACCTGGGGCTACACGGCTTCGATCGGCGATGGCCATCGTTCCCGCTACGCAGTCACCGGGGAAATGCGCCTGCCGCTGGTAAAGATGCTGACGGTCACCACCTCGGCCCGCTATGACGCCTATCAAGTGGCCGGAAACTCGGTCAGCAAAGGCACCTACAATCTCGGCCTGGAGTTCCGCCCGGTCCCCAGCCTGCTGCTGCGCGGCCGCTACGGGACGGCCTTCAAGACTCCAACGCTTTCGGACGAATTCCAGGGCCAGAGCGGCTTCTTCCAGACACTCAACGACTACTACTGGTGCCAGCTGAACAACTTCCCGATCAGCGCGTGCCCGAATGCGCCCATCTCAGTATTCGGCACGACCGAGGGCAATCCCGCGCTGAAACCCATCAACGCCAAGGTCTGGGACTTCGGCATCGTGTGGGCGCCGTCCAAGGCGCTCTCCGCGACCGTGGACTATCTGCACTGGAGCATCGACAACGAGGTCAGCCAGCAAAACAGCGACCAGCTGCTGATCACGGAGAACCAGTGCCGGACTGGCGTGCTGGACATCAACTCCCCCACCTGCGTGGCGGCACTGGCGCAAGTGCATCGGAATGCGTTCAACCTCATCACGAGCATCGACACACCGAAGATCAACGTGGCGAACGAGACCGTCAATGCGGTGATTGCGAATGTCCGCTACGACCTCGCCGTGGGAGTGGGGCACCTGATCTTCAACCTGAACTGGAACGACATGCTGAAGCATACGAACCAGCTCTTCCCTGGAGATCCGATCCGCGACGCGCTGAGTGATCCGACCTGGAGCACGGAGTTCAAGTCGAAGACCGACCTGTCCACGACCTGGGCATCAGGCGACTGGAGCAGCACGCTCTATATCGATTATCACGGCAAGTCGCCCAACTATATCGCCACCGTGAACGGCTACTCCGATCCGCTGGCGGCGAATCTGGCGCCCTGGGTGGTAACGAACCTCAGCATCAGCTACCAATGGTCGCGGCAGCTGCAACTCACGGGGACGGTGGTCAATCTGACGGACCGCGCACCGCCGTTCGACAACAGCTACCCGGGAACCACGGCCCAGCCGTATGACATCTTCAATTACGACGTCTTCGGCCGTGCGGTTCGCGTGGAGGCCAACTACAAGTTCCGCTAGCGGCAACGCTGACCCCATCGGGGAAGGGGATCACCCCTTCCCCTCTTTTTTGTCAGGGGCCAGTGTCCAGGCGCGCCACACTGTGCTTGAAGCTCGGTGCCGCCACCGGACCGATCAGCTGTTCAATGGCGCCGCCTGCTGCGAGCAACTGCGTGTCGGACCAGGCCGGACCGATCAGGGACAAGCCCACCGGCAGGCCCTTGATGAGTCCCATGGGCAGCGTGAGGTGGGGGTAACCGGCAATCGCCGGGAGGTTCCCGGGCCCGCTCCAGGTCATTGCGTCGCCGTTTACCGGATCGATCAGAAATGCCGGACCTTCGGTCGGCGCGATCAGCACCTGCAGCTGCTGTGAGGCAAAGATCCGGTCCAGTCCGTCGCGGCCGGCGCCCAGCCGGCTGTACTCCAGGGCCTTGAGATACTGCGGATCCTTCAGTCCACCTGACGCCTCAGCGCGCTCGAACAGGTCCTGCTCGAAGTACGGCATCTCCTCGGCAGCATGCTCCCGATCGAAGGCGATGACATCGGCCAGCGTGCGCACCGGGACGGTGGGCGGTGTCGTGGCCAGATAGGCGTCCAGATCCGCCTTCAGCTCCGTGAGCATCACCGTCAGTTCCAGGTCGCTGAGCTTGTCCGCATCGGCCGGCGCTTCCACTTCGATCACGGTGGCGCCGGCAGCCGCCAGGCGCCTCACGGTGGCGTCAAACAGGGACCTGATCGCGGGCGGAGCGCCTGCCACCGGCCACACGCCGATTCGAACGCCGTTCAGGCTCGCGCGCTCACGGGCATCGCCGAAGTTCCGACCGTGTGCATCGGAATCGCGCGTGGCCGGATCCAACGGATCCGTACCGGCCATCACGCTGAGCAGCAGCGCCGCGTCGGCAACCGTGTGCGCCAGGGGCCCGGGCGTATCCTGGCTGTGGGAAATGGGGACGACATAGGTGCGCGACACGAGACCCACGGTCGGCTTGATCCCGACCAGGCCAGTGACCGAAGCCGGGCAGGTGATCGAGCCGTCCGTTTCAGTGCCCACCGCCGCCGCCGCCAGGCTGGCCGCCACGGCCGCGGCGCTTCCCGAGCTCGACCCGCAGGCGCTGCGCTCGGGTGCGTAGGGATTGCGCGTCTGTCCACCAACGGCGCTCCAGCCGCTGACGGACACCGAGGAGCGAATATTCGCCCACTCCGACATATTGGTCTTGCCGAGAATCACCGCGCCGGCGGCGCGCAGCCGCGCCACGAGCGGGGCATCGCGGCCACTGACATTGCGGGCCAGGGCCAGCGAACCCGCGGTCGTGGGCATGGGATCAGCCGTCTCGATATTGTCCTTGACCAGCAGCGGAATGCCGTGCAGGGGACCGCGCAGTCTACCGGCGGCCCGCTCGCGATCGAGCGCACGCGCCTGGGCGCGGGCCTGCGGGTTGAGGGCCAGTACGCTGTGCAGTGCCGGTCCGGCGCGATCCAGCCTGCGGATGCGCTCCAGGTACGCGTCCACGAGCTGCAGCGACGTCACGCGCCCACGCGACTGGGCCTCAGCCAGGTCCGCGATGCTCTTGCCGACCACATCGAAGGCCGCTGCGGGCAACGCAGCGCAGAACAACAACGCGAGAGCGGCCTGCCTGCCGCGCCGCCACGCCGACCGGATTCCCATGACCGGAAGTCTACGCCAGCATTGCGATTCCTCGCCTCGGCGAAGCCGACCGGATCTCAGCTGACTCATCGTGAGTACCAGGATTTCGCGCCCGGCTGGTCCCAGGGCGCACCGAATCTCCCGCCACACGCTGCAGGTTACAGGCGACGACCTGCCTCAGGGCCGCTGCGGCGGCGGCTTCCAGGTTGTTGTATAAAAACAACGGGGCTATCCTTCGCTGGTGCAACAGCGTTATGCTGTAAGTACAGGGCAGTTAGGGACATGTCCGGATTGACGTATTCGCTTGCCTGGATATCACCTGAGCCAGCTGCAGCAAGATGCAGCCGCCCGCATCCGAATCACTAATGGGGAGCCTCAGTAATATGCATCCGTCTGAACACCCGGCCATCGCGCCGGAGAGCAACATCGGTGCCGCCGTGAAGTACGCGCTGCTGTCAGGCGCCACTGCGGCGATCGGCGCCGCACTACCGGCGCCCGCCACCGCGCAGAATGCCGCTGGAACCACCGCCGCCTCCGATGAGATGACTGAGATTGTCATCACCGGAACGCGCATCCGCCGCGTCGACCAGGAGACCGCCAATCCGGTCATCACGATTTCCCATGACACCATCGAGCAGTCCGGCATTGCGAACATTGGCGATCTCGTGGCGCGGCTGCCCAGCGTCGCCGGCGCCGCGATCAACCCAGCGACCAACAACGGTGGCGGCTTCGGTGAAACCAACATCGAACTGCGCGGCCTCGATGCGCGCCGTACGCTGATTCTGGTTGACGGCCGCCGCCTCGGCATCGTCGGCGCGAGCGACGCGACCGACGTGAGCGAGATCCCGATTTCCATGGTCGAGCGCGTCGAAGTGCTGAAAGAAGGCGCGGGCGCCATCTACGGCTCGGACGCCATCGCCGGCGTGGTGAACTTCATCACGCGCAAGGACTTCAACGGACTGGAGCTGCACGGGGACTACGGCATCACCTCCCGCAGTGACGGTGCGCATAACTCCGTCAGCGCCACCTTCGGCAGCACCACCGACAAGATGAATTTCATGCTGGGTGGCAGCGTGTCGGAGCAGGATCCGGTGTTCGCCGGCAAGCGCCCTTACTCCGCGCACGCGCTGTATTTCTACGGCGGCACCAGCGGCATCGTCGTCGGCGGTTCGAGCCGCGTGCCGACGGGGCGCATCTTTATACCCGGACGACATGTCGACCCGGTTACCCACGTAGTCACATATGACCCGGGAAGCCTTGCGGAGCATTACCAGTGCTCCAGCATCACCCGTAATGCCGGCGCTGCGGGCAGCGCGCTCGGCGATTATCGCTGTTTTCAAAATCCAGCCGACCTGTTCAACTACCAGCCCTATAACCTGATCATGACGCCGCTCGAGCGCTCGGCGGTGTTCTCCAAGGTCAACTACGCCATCAACGAGTACGCGGACGTGTACGCCAACGTGCTCGTCAACCGCACGCATTCGGGCTTCCATATCGCGCCGCTGCCCTTTGACTCGATCAACGACGACATCACGCTGTCGGCAAACAGCATCTACAACATCTTCGGTATGGATTTTGGCGGCATCTCCGGCGCCAACCCCGACTTTACGCTGCGCACCGTGGCCTTCGGCGATCGCAAGAGCGACACGGTTTCGGACAGCAAGATCGTCAACGCCGGCGTGAAGGGCAAGCTGGCCGAGACGGGCTGGCAATGGGATCTGAACCTCAGCTACAGCCGCCTCGACCAGCTGGCCCATGTGACCGGCTATTACGCGCATGCGGCTCTCCAGGCGGCCGTGGGTCCGTCGTTCCTCGACCCGGTCACCGGAGTTCCAACCTGCGGTACGCCCTCGGCGCCGATCAGCGGCTGCATACCGGTCAACCTGTTCAATCCGACGGCTCCCGGCCAGGACGCCGCCATCAGGTCGGTAGCCGCGGACTACAACACCAACGGCACCTCGACCTACAAGGCGCTCGCGCTGGACTTCAACGGCAAGGTGTTCGCGCTGCCCGCCGGTGACCTACAGGCCGCGGTAGGCTTCGAGTACAACGATCGCAGGGGCATCTTCGATGCCGACAGCATCATCCAGGCGACACCGCCCCTGTACCTGACCTGCGGCCTGTCGCAGGAAACCTGCTCCGGCAACACCAACGGCGGCTACAACAGCAAGCAGGAATACCTGGAGCTGTACTTCCCGCTGCTGAAGGACATGCCGGGGGCGCATTCCCTGTCGTTCGACTACGGCCTGCGCCACGCCAACTACGAATTGTTTGGCCCGGCGACCAAGTCGGACTTCAAGATCGAATACCGGCCGATCAAGGACCTGCTGATTCGTGGCACCTATTCGCAGATCTTCCGCGTGCCTACCGTGACCGACATCGCGGCGGCCCCGGTCAACTCTTCGATTACCTTCAACGATCCCTGCACGGGCCTGACTGTGGCCCAGGCAACCGGACCGAATGCGGCGAATATTGCCCTGGCCTGCCAGGGCGTTCCTACGGACGGCACTTTTGCACAGCCCAATGGCCAGATCACCGGCTTGCTGGAAAGCAATCCCAATACGAAGCCGGAGACCGGTTCGGTCCTCACCTATGGTTTCGTCTGGGAACCGCAACAGGTGTCCGGGCTGTCGCTGGAAGTCGATGCGTGGAGCTACAAGATCGACAACCTGATCACGACGCTCGATCCGAACTATTCGATCAACCAGTGCTTCACTTCGGGTAACCCGTACTACTGCAGCCTGGTGCACCGCTACACCTCAGGTCCGAACGCGGGCCTGATCCTGGTGTTCGAATCACCGACCTTCAACATCGGTAGTTTGAAGACCGACGGCATGGACTTCGATGTGCGCTACAGCCTGAAGAACACGCGCATCGGGTCCTTCGCCTTCACGTTCGACGTCACCAGCGTCACCAAGTACGACAACATTCCGGCGCCTGGGGCCGCGGTCGACGACAAGCTGGGCACGTACACCACGCAGTTCGGCAATATCAGCAAGCTGCGTGGCCTGATGACCATCGGCTGGAACTACGAGTGGTTCGACGCGCTGCTGACCGGTCGCTACCTCGACAAGATCGTCGTGCCGAATCCGACCCGCTCGCACAAGGATCCGACCGGCACTCCGTACGCGCCGGGCGCCGAGCCGTCGCTGCCGATCCCTTCGCAGACCTACTGGGACTTCGAGGTCGGCCTGAGCCTCCCGCACCAGACCCGGTTCCAGCTGGGCGTGCGTAACCTGACGGACAGACAGGCTCCGATCCTCTATCAGAACAACGTGACCAACGCGAACACCGACGTGAACACCTATGACACGCTCGGCCGCCAGTACTTTGCGGCCATCGGTGCGAAGTTCTAAGCCGTACGAACTGATCGCCACTCAAGGCCGCGCGGACCTCCGCGCGGCCTTTTTTATTTCTCGTATCATTCGTGCCGACATGCCAGCGCAGCCGACACACCCCGACGAACACGCGGCACTCGCCGCCGGACTGCTCGAACAGGGCGATGCGCGTCAGGCCGAAGTGCAGTGCCGCGCCGCCCTCGCCCTGGACCCGGACCATGCTGGGGCGCTGGGCATGCTGGGACTCATATTGCACGGCCAGGGCCGCTTCGATGAAGCCGAGGCCGTCTACCTGCGCCTGGCTGCGGTGGAGCCTCTGGAAGGTCTGCACTGGATGAACGTGGGCACGGCCAGGCGCTGTGCCGGACGACTGGACGATGCCCTGTCGGCCTTCGCCCGGGCCGCCGCCCTGGGCGCGTCCTCGGCCGATTTCCTCTACAACGTCGCGCTCGCCCACATTGAGCGCACCGACCTGGAGTCCGCGCACGCCCTGCTGGCCAAGGCCCTCGCACTCGCCCCGGAGGATACCGAGATCCGCTTTCGCTATGCCCAGTGCTGCCACGACAGCCTGCGCCTGGACGAGGCACTGGCGGCTCTGGCTGGTTGGGAGCAGTACGGCGCTCCTACGCAGGCGCTGGCGGCTGAGATCGGGCACCTGTTGCTGAAGCTCGGCGCAGCCGAACAGGCGGAGACCGCGGTGCGCCAGGCCACGGCCGGCGCCGACCCGGACCCACAGGCGAGGCTCGTGCTGGTGCAGGTGCTGGAGCGGAGCAATCGGGTCGAGGAGGCCAGAGCGGTGCTGGAGCGTCTCGCTGCTGATCCGCAGGCAGCGGTGCTGGGCGGAGAGTTGCAGCTGGCCCAGGCGCGGCTGGCGCAGCGCAGCGGGCAACACGACGTGGCGATCCGCCTGTACCGGGAGGCCGTCGACGCCTGTCAGGACTTCGCCCGCCGGCATTTTTCACTCTTCCCGCTGGCCAAGGCGCTGGATGCCGCGGGCCGTTACGAGGAAGCCCACGCCGCGCTGCTCGAGGCCCACGCCTCGCAGGTCGAGTACCTGCGCCGGGCCGCGCCCGTCACGGCGCTGCGCAGCGCGCCGCTCATGGGCATCACCGAGTACGGCTGCGATCCGGCCGACGTGGCCCTCTGGCAGGACGCGCAGGCACCCGGCCAGGCGGCCAGCCCCGTGTTCATCGTGGCCTTTCCACGCTCCGGCACTACGTTGCTCGAGCTGGCCCTCGACGCCCACCCTCAACTGCAATCCATGGACGAGCAGCCGTTCGTGCAAAATGCGCTCGACGAGCTGGTCAGCGCGGGCGCGCGCTATCCGCGGCACATGAGCCCGCTCGGCGCAGCCGAGCTGGCTCGCGTGCGCGCCGGCTACTGGGAGAGGGTGGGCCGCAAGCTCACGCTGCGGCCCGGACAACGTCTGGTCGACAAGAACCCGCTGAACCTGCTGCGCCTGCCGGCGATACGCCGGGTGTTCCCCAAGGCCCAGATCCTGCTGGCGATCCGCCACCCCTGCGATGTCCTGCTCAGCTGCTACATGCAGCATTTCCGGGCGCCCGATTTTGCCCTCATGTGCCGTGACCTGCCGACGCTCGCCACCGGATTCCGGCGCGCCTTCGATTTCTGGTACCAGCAGCAAGCCATGCTCGCCGCCTGC
>DATFUG010000020.1:0-15930 GCA_035261025.1 Steroidobacteraceae bacterium
TGCACGCGGCGGGGCCGCTGGTCAAACTCGGGCACACGCACGTGATCAGCACCCACGCCCTGCGGGGCTCGGTGTGGATTCCGGCGCAGCTCGAGCACACGAGCTGCGCCTTCGAGCTGCCGGTCGCGGACCTGCTGGTCGACGACCGCGACGAGCGCCGCGCGGCCGGCGGTGAGTTCGCCGCGCCGCTCGACGAGGACGCGCGCAGCGGCACCCGCGAGCACATGCTGGGCGATCGCCAGCTCGACGCCGCGCACTACCCGCTGCTGGGCCTGCGCTGCCAGCAGGCCAGCGTGCTGGAGGACGGGCTGCTGCTGCAGCTGCTCGTGTCGGTGCGCGACCACGACGCCCCGCTCGCAGTGCCGGTGCATTGGCAGCGCGACGGTTGCACGCTGCAGGCGAGCGGCGAATTCACGTTTCGACAGAGCGATCTGGGCATCGAGCCCTACAGCCTGATGCTGGGCGTGCTGCGCGTCGACGATGAGATCCGCGCGCGCTTCCAGCTGACCCTGCACTGCCCGCCGGCCGCGGCCGGCCAGGGCCGGTCACCAGGTCCTTTAAGATCAGCTCTCGCCCTGCAATAGAAGGAGCCGCGTGCCTTCCGGCGCCTCGAGCAGCGCGTTGGCGCGCGGGTCCAGTCCCTGCGGCAGATCATCGATCCCATGGATGTCGAGTGCGGCCAGCCGTTCGAGGCGCTCTCTCATCTGCGGGTCGGTGAACAGCAGCACGGTCGATTCGAGTGCGCGTGGAGAATGCAGCGTGAGCGTCAGGGTGTCGCTCGTCAGTGCGAGCTGCGCGAAGGGATCGTCGGGCGTGTCCAGGGCAATGAAGCCGGCGTGTTCCCAGAAGGCCCGCACGGTGTCGGCATCCAGGGTCGGGGTACTGCAGGAGTTGAACCAGCCGCACCCCGATGGCGCGTGCTCGCGCCGCGGCGGCGAAAAGGTGCGTGCCTCGAGCAACGCGATGCCGAGGCCGGCCGGATCATGCAGCTGCAGTTCGTGAAAATCCTCTTCGCCGAGCCGCGTGTAGTGCGGCTCGAAGCCCGCGGCACGCAGCTCGTGTACATGCTGCGCCAGCTCGGGCCGCACGAAACTCAGCAGGGGCACAGGTCCGCGGCGCTGATGCAAGCCGATGCACAGCCGGCCGTCGCTGAGCACGCCGTACGGGTGCTGCCAGGTGTCGCCAGTGGTGAGCTGCGTGAACCCCAGCCGTTCGTAGAATCCCACCGAGGCGGCGATGTCGCCGGTGGTGAGGCTGACTTCCAGGAAACGGCCGAACATGTTCAGCCCGACGGTCCGGCGTGCGCGAGGATCAGGCGGCACAGGGCCTGTGCATGGTCGCCCCGGTCATTGAGCGCGGGCACGTACTGGAACTGCTCGCCGCCGGCGCCCAGGAAAATTTCGCGGCCGCGGATGGCGATCTCCTCCAGCGTCTCGAGGCAATCGACGGCAAATCCCGGGCAGATCACGGTCAGCGTGCGCGCTCCGCGCCCGGGGAGCTCCGCCAGCACGCGCTCGGTCGCGGGTGTGAGCCAGCGCGCCTTGCCGAAGCGTGACTGAAAACTCAAGGACCACTCGGCATCCCCCAGTTGCAGTTCGCTGGCGAGCAAGCGTCCCGTTTCCCGGCACTGGGCCTCGTAGGGATCGCCGCGCTCCACGCAGCGCACCGGTATCCCGTGAAAGGACATCAGCAGGTGCGCGGTGCGTCCGTGCTGCTGCCAGTGCTCGCGCAGGCTGTTGGCCAGCGCGCGCACATAGCCGGCGTCGTCGTGATAATGGCCGACCAGGTGCAGGTGGGGCAGGGATCGCCAGTCGCCCAGCGCCGCAGCCACCTGGTCGTAGGCCGGTCCGGTGGTGGTGCCGCTGGCCTGCGGGTACAGCGGCAGGACGACGATCTCCTGCGCACCGGAGGCGCGCAGGCTCTGCAGGGCCTCACGCACCTGCAGTTCAGAGTAGAGGAATGCGCTCTCGACGGTGACCGCGCCCGGCAGCTTGGCGTCCAGCTCGATTTCCAGGGCTGTGCGTAGGCGGCGCGAGTGGACCGCCAGCGGCGAACCGTCGTCCATCCAGACACGCCGGTAGTTGCGCGCACTGCGCGGCGCGCGCAGCGGCAGGACCAGTCCATACAATAACGGCAGCCACAACCAGCGCGGCAGCTCGACGACCCGCGGGTCGCTGAGGAAGCGCCTGAGGAAGTGGCTGACTTCCCGCGCCTGGGGTGCCGCGGGAGTCCCGGTATTGACCGTCAATACGCCGAGCATGGGTTGAACCGTCTCAAGGGGGTGCGATGCCCGCGATGCACAGGTACTTCAGCTCGGTGTAATCGAGGATGCCGTGGCGCGAGCCCTCGCGGCCAAAGCCCGATTGCTTGACACCTCCGAACGGCGCCACCTCCGTGGAGATCAGGCCGGTGTTGAGGCCGACGATGCCGTACTCGAGCGCCTCGGCCACACGCCAGGCACGCGCCAGGTCGCGCGTGTAGAGATAGGAGGCCAGGCCGAATTCCGTGTCGTTGGCCATGCGCACGGCTTCCGCCTCGTCGCGGAAGCGGAACAGGGGGGCGACCGGGCCGAAGGTTTCCTCGCGCGCAAATTTCATGTCGCTGGTGGCCTCGGTCACGATCGTCGCCTCGAAAAAGGTGCCCCCCAGCTCATGCGGCTTGCCGCCCAGCGTGACCTTGCCGCCTCTGGCGCGGGCGTCCGCGATGTGTTCCTGCACCTTGGCGAGGGCTGCGGCGTCGATGAGCGGTCCCAGGTCGGTTGGCCCCTTGAGTCCATCGCCCACTTTGAGCGCGCTGACCGCCTTGCGCAGGCGTGCGGCAAACTCGTCGTACACCTCCTGCTGCACGAGCAGGCGGTTGGCGCAGACACAGGTCTGCCCCGTGTTGCGGTACTTGCTGGTGAGCGCGCCCTGCACTGCGGCGTCAAGATCGGCATCGGCGAACACGATGAAGGGTGCATTGCCGCCGAGCTCCATCGACAGTTTCTTGAGGGTGGGCGCACTCTGCGCCATCAGCATCCGGCCGACTTCCGTCGAACCGGTGAAGGAAAGTTTGCGGACCTGTGGATTGCTGGTCAGCTCCGCGCCGATATCGCGCGCGCCGCCGGTGATGACATTGAATACGCCGGCGGGCACGCCCGCGCGCGCGGCCAGTTCCGCCATGGCCAGCGCGGACAGGGGTGTCTGGCCCGCCGGCTTGACGATGAACGTGCAGCCCGCGGCAAGCGCCGGCGCGGCCTTGCGGGCGATCATCGCAGACGGGAAATTCCACGGCGTGATGGCCGCAACCACGCCGACGGGCTGGCGCAGCACCACGATGCGCTTGTCGGCCTGGTGACCCGGGATGACCTCCCCGTAGACGCGGCGCGCCTCTTCGGAAAACCACTCGATGTAGGCGGCCGCGTAGGCGATTTCGCCCATGGCCTCGGCCAGGGGCTTGCCCTGTTCGGCGGTCATCAGGGTCGCCAGGTCCTGCTGGTTGGCCATCATCAGGTCGAACCAGCGCCGCAGGATCACGGCACGCTGTTTCGCAGTCTGCGCGGCCCAGGCGGGAAAGGCCGCGGCGGCCGCGCTGATGGCGGCACGCGTGGCCGCGCCGTCGAGCTGGGGCACCGTGCCCAGCGTCGCACCGGTCGCGGGGTTGGTGACGGCGAGGGTGCGGCCGGCCGGCGCATCGAGCCAGCGGCCGCCGACGTAGCACTGGCTGCGCAGCAGCGTTGGATCGGTCAGTTGCATGGTCTTCAACCTATGTGCTGCCTGAGGAAATCCTGCGTGCGCTCCCAGGCGAGCGCCGCGCTCGCGGCATCGTAGCTGGCGCGGGCGCTGCAGTTGAAGCCGTGATCGGCAGGATAAAGATAATAGTGGCCCTCCGGGTAGGCCGCGCGCACCCGCTCCAGCTGGTCCGCCGGGATCGAGGCGTCGCGCGCGCCGAAGTGAAACAGCATCGGACAGGCCGGTACGCGATTGAGCTTCTCCCACAGGCGGCTGGCGTAGTAGCCCACCGCCGCCTGCACGGGCAGCATGCCGGCGCCGATCCAGGCCTGCTGTCCGCCCCAGCAATAGCCGACGAGCGCGACGCGGCCGGCGTGGTGCACCACGTTGACCGCAGCTGAGATGTCGAGCATGGCCTTGGCTGCGTCAAGCTGCAGCATATGACCGCGCGCGCGCTCGATCTCCTGCGGTCCGTAGCCGAGCTCGAGATTGCGTCCGATGCGATCGTAGAGTGCCGGGGCCATGGTCAGGTATCCGGCGGCGGCGAACTGTTCGGTCACCGAGCGAATGTGTTCGTTGACGCCGAAAATCTCCTGCAGGACGACCACCGCGCCGCGCGGCGTGGCGGTGGCCGGCGCGAGGTAGGCGGCGAACTGGTGCCCATCGCGCGCCATCAGTGTTTCCCAGCGCGCCGTCGCCTGTGATTTCATCAGCGGCCCAGCCAGGCGTCGGCTTCGATCTCCACCAGCATTTCCGGGGCAATCAGGCGGCTGACCTCGACCATGGAGGTGGCCGGGCGGATTTCGCCGAACACGGCGCCGTGCGCGCGGCCGACGGCTTCCCAGTCGGCGATGTTGAGGACGTAGATGCGCGTGCGCACCACCTGCGCGAGCGTGGCGCCGGCCTTCACCAGCGCCGCCTCGATGTTTTTCAGGGTCTGGCGCGTCTGCGCCGCGACATCGTTGCGGCCGACGAGCGCTCCGTCGGCGCCGGTCGCGGTGGTGCCCGAGACGTGCACGTAGTCGCCCGCGCGCACTGCGCGCGAATAACCGACGATCGGTTCCCAGGTGGTGCCCGAACTGACGTTCTGGCGTGGCATCAGGCCCGCTCGACGATGGCGGTCACGCCCATGCCGCCCGCCGTGCACACCGAAATCAGCCCGCGCCGGGCGCGCGCATCGTTGGCGAGGAGTTTCGCGAGCGCGGCCAGAATGCGCCCGCCCGTCGCGGCGAAGGGGTGGCCGAGGGCGACACTGCCGCCCTTGACGTTGATCTTGGCCGGTTCGATGGCGCCCAGCGGCGCGCGGCGCCCGAGCCGTTCACGGCAGAACTCGGGCGATTCCCAGGCTTTCAGCGTACACAGCATCTGTGCCGCGAAGGCTTCGTGCAGCTCGTAGTAGTCGAAGTCCTGGAGCGCAAGCTGCGTGTCGTTGAGCATGGCAGACGCCGCGTAGGCCGGTGCCATCAGCAGGCCCTCGTGGCCGGAGGCGAAATCGACGGCCCAGGTCTTGCCGGCACGCAGATAGGTCTGCACCGGGAGCTGCCGCGCCCGCGCCCAGTCCTCCGAGGCGAGCAGCACGGCGGCGGCGCCGTCGGTCAGCGGCGTGCTGTTGCCGGCAGTCAGCGTCCCCTTGCCATCGGTGCGAAACACCGGGCGCAGGGTGGCCAGTTTTTCCACCGTCGTATCGGCACGGATATTGTTGTCGCGCGGCAGGCCGGCGTGCGGCACAACCAGGTCTCCGTAAAAGCCCTCCTTCCAGGCCGCCGCCGCCTTCGCGTGGCTCTCGAAGGCCACGCGGTCCTGCTCGGCGCGGGAAATGTTCCAGGTGCTGACCATCAGTTCGCAGGCCTGCCCCATCGACAGTCCGGTGCGCGGCTCGATCACTCCGGGCAGGGTGGGCTTCAGGTCGCGCGGGCGCAGCGCGAACCAGGGGGCGAGGCGCTGGCCGAAGCTGCGGCCGCGGAAGCTCTTCATCAGGATCTTGCGGTACGAATCCGGAAAAACGACCGGCGGATCGCTGACCGTGTCGACCCCGCAGCCGATGCCGGCATCGATCTGCCCGAGGGCAATCTTGTTGGCGACGAGAATCGCCGCCTCGAGCCCGGTCCCGCAGGCGCGCTGGATGTCCAGCCCCGGAGTCTGCGGATCGAGCTCGGTGGACATCAGCGATTCGCGCACCAGGTTGAAGTCCCTGGAATGCTTGATGACCGCCCCGCCGATCACATCGCCCAGGCGTTCGCCGCGCAGCCGGAAGCGTTCGACCAGGCCGCGCAGCGCCGCGGTCAGCAGCTCCTGGTTGCTCAGGCCCGCATAGGCACCGTGGGAGCGCGCGAAAGGGATGCGGGTGCCGCCGACAATGACGACACGCCGGGGAGCAGTACCGATGAGCATGGTGGCCTCCTGCAGGAAAGCACCCGCGCCGGCTGCGGCGCAGGTCGCGTAGGATGCCAGCTTGCGGCCGGTTCTGCACGGGGCCGGCGGATTGCCGAAGCGACACGCCGCCGGGCAAGATGCCCGGTAGGGAATGGGGTGCCCGGTGGCACCTTCAGAGGAGTGAGGGGATGGCGCGTGCGGCGGTAGACCGCCTCTTTGAGCGACGCCTCGCCGCGCTGGTCAACAGCCGCGAGCGGGGGGCGCTGGCCGGCGGCCGCCGCGGGCTCGAGCGCGAGGGCCTGCGCGTCACTGCGGCCGGGCGCGTGTCCGCGCACCCCCATCCGCGGGCGCTCGGCTCGGCGCTGTGCAACCCGCACATCACCACCGACTTTTCCGAGGCGCTGCTCGAACTGGTCTCGCCGACCTTCACGGACAATGCGGCGCTGGTGAAATACCTGGGCGACCTGCACCACTTCGTCGCCCGCTTCCTCGGCGACGAGTTGCTGTGGGCCGGCTCCATGCCCGGGGAAATCGCCGGCGAGGCCGAGGTGCCGATCGCCAACTACGGGCGCTCACATCGCGGGCAGTTCAAGGAGGTGTACCGGCGGGGACTGCAGACGCGCTACGGCGCGATGATGCAGGCGATCGCGGGTGCGCATTTCAACTACTCCTTCCCCGCGGATTTCTGGCCGCTGTGGGCCGAGGTGCTGGAAGCGCGGCAGGCGGACACGGATTTCATCTCGGCGCGCTACTTCGACCTGCTGCGCAACTACCGGCGCCACGGCTGGCTGGCCCTCTACCTGTTCGGCGTCTCCCCGGCCATGTGCGCCAGCTTCATGCAGGATCGGGAGGATCCGGAACTGCGGCCGCTGGGCCCCGCAACGCTGCACCTGCCGCACGCCACCTCGCTCCGCATGAGCGATCTGGGGTACCGCAATCGCAACCAGGCCGCCGTCAACGTCTCGGTCAATGCGCTCACCGAGTACCTGCACGACATCAGCACGGCGACGCACACCGTGCATCCGCCCTTTGCCGCGCTGGGCGTCCGCGTAGATGGCGAATACCGGCAGCTCAACGCCAACATCCTGCAGATCGAGAACGAGTACTACAGCAATATCCGTCCGAAGCGCGCGCCGCGCGCGCTCGAGAGTACGGGCCGCGCGCTCGCGCGCGCGGGTGTCGAGTACGTCGAACTGCGTGCGCTGGACCTGTGCATTTTCGAGCCGATCGGAATCTGCGCCGACGAAATGCACTTCATGGAGGCCTTCGCGGCACTGTGCCTGCTGCGCGACAGCGAACCGCTCGGCGCGAGTGAACAGGAGCAGCTCGAGCGCAACCACCTGCTGGTGGCACGGCGCGGGCGCGAACCCGACCTCAAGCTCGAGCGCGCTGGCCGCGCGGTGCCACTGCAGGAGTGGGCGGCCGCGCTTCTCGATGAACTCATGGGCGTGTGCGAACTGCTCGATGCGGGTGATGCGGGGCGCCCCTACGGCCAGGCGCTGCAGCGCCAGCGCGACAAGCTCCGAGATGCCGCTCTCACGCCCTCGGCGCGCCTGCTGCACGAGTTGCACCGGGCGGGGGTCGGGTACGCCGAATACACGCGCCACCTCTCCGCGCAGCACCGCGCGCGATTGCTGGAACCGGCCGGGCGCGACCCGCTGACGCTCGCGGGATTTTCGGCCGAGGCGGCCGAATCGCTCCAGGAGCAGGAGCGCCAGGAGGCGGCGGACCGTGGCAGTTTCGAGGAGTACCTGGCGCGCGCCCTGGGCCCGGGTTTTGCATGAGTCCTGCGCCATGACATCCCCGTTTCGCCGGATACTGATCGCCAATCGCGGTGAAATCGCGATTCGGGTGATGCGCGCCGCCAACGAGCTGGGCGCCGCGACGGTGGCGATCTACTCGCAGGAGGATCGCGTCTCGCTCCATCGCACCAAGGCCGACGAGGCCTACCTGGTGGGCGAGGGCAAGGGAGCGCTCCAGGCCTACCTCGACATCGAGGAAATCATCGCCATCGCGCAGCAGGCCCGGGCGGAGGCGATACACCCGGGCTACGGATTCCTGTCCGAGAGTCCTGTTTTCGCCGCCGCCTGCGCTCGTGCCGGCCTCGTCTTCATCGGCCCGCAGCCGGAGACGATGCGCATCCTGGGCAACAAGCTCGCGGCGCGCAATCTCGCCGCCGCCGCCGGCGTGCCGGTGATGCCGGCAACGCCGCCCCTGCCCGCGGAATTCAGCCAGTGCGCGCCGCTCGCCGCGGCCGTGGGCTACCCCGTCATGCTCAAGGCCAGCTGGGGCGGCGGTGGGCGTGGCATGCGCGTCATCGAGAGCGAAGCGCAACTCGCTGAAGCGCTGCCGCTGGCGCGCGGCGAGGCTCGCGCGGCCTTCGGGAACGATGAGGTCTACCTGGAAAAACTGGTGCGCCGTGCGCGGCACGTCGAGGTGCAGATCCTGGGCGACAGCCACGGGGGCCTGGTGCACCTGTACGAACGTGATTGCACCGTGCAGCGGCGCAACCAGAAAGTGGTCGAGCGTGCGCCGGCGGCCTTCCTCGACGATGCGCAACGCGCACAGCTGTGCGCGGCGGCGCT
The DNA here is from genome assembly GCA_035261025.1 of Steroidobacteraceae bacterium. Taxonomy (GTDB): domain Bacteria; phylum Pseudomonadota; class Gammaproteobacteria; order Steroidobacterales; family Steroidobacteraceae; genus FEN-1191. The sequence goes on from DATFUG010000020.1 coordinate 8,669, forward strand.
GCAGATTGGGCGTGCCGCCCGCTATTGCAACGCCGGTACGGTCGAGTTCCTGCAGGACGCCGCCACCGGGCGCTTCTATTTCATCGAGGTCAATCCGCGCATCCAGGTCGAGCACACCGTCACCGAAATGGTCACGGGAATCGACCTGGTCAAGGCGCAGATCCGCATCGCCGCCGGGGCGCGCATCGGCGAGAGCGACAGTGGCGTGCCGCGGCAGGAGGACATCCGCCTGGGCGCGCATGCCCTGCAGTGCCGCGTGACCACCGAGGATCCGGAAAACAATTTCGTGCCCGATTACGGCCGGCTCACGGCCTACCGGAGCCCGGCCGGCTTCGGCGTGCGGCTCGACGCCGGTACCGCCTACGCCGGCGCGGTGATCACGCGTTCCTACGATTCGCTGCTGGTGAAGGTCACGACCTGGGCACCGACGCCGGAGGAGGCGATCGCGCGCATGCATCGCGCGCTGTGGGAGTTCCGCATCCGCGGCGTCGTCACGAACCTGCGCTTTCTCGATCAGGTGATCACGCATCCGCATTTCGTGCACGCCGAATACACCACGCGCTTCATCGACGAGACGCCGGAGCTGTTCGTGGCCCCGAAGCGGCGCGACCGCGCGACACGCCTCTTGAGCTTCCTGGCCGAGACGGTGGTCAACGGCAACCCCGGCGTGCGCGGCCGGCCCGCGCCGGCGCGCGTGGTGACGCCGCGGCTGCCGCGCCTCGCACCGCTCCCGCCCCCGGCGGGCACGAAGCAGAGGTTTGACGAACTCGGCCCCGAACGCTTTGCACGCTGGATGCTGGAGCAGCAGCGGGTGCTCATCACCGATACCACGATGCGCGACGCGCACCAATCGCTCCTGGCCACGCGGCTGCGCAGCTACGACATGCTGCGCATCGCGCCCTATTACGCCCAGCTCCTGCCGCAGCTGTTCTCGATGGAATGCTGGGGCGGTGCCACCTTCGATGTGGCCCTGCGCTTTCTGAAGGAGGATCCCTGGGAGCGGCTCGAACGGCTGCGCGAGGCGGTGCCGAATCTGCTGCTGCAGATGCTGCTGCGATCGGCCAACGCCGTCGGTTACACGAACTACCCCGACAATACCCTGCGTTTCTTCGTGCGCCAGGCCGCGGCCACGGGAATTGACGTGTTCCGCATCTTCGATTCGCTCAACTGGGTCGAGAACATGCGGGTCGCGATCGATGCGGTGCTGGAATCCGGCAAGCTCTGCGAGGCGGCCATCTGCTACACCGGCAACCTGGCCAGCCCGCACGAGCGCAAGTACACGCTCGATTACTACCTGCAGCTGGCGCGTGCGCTCAAGGCGGCGGGCACGCACGTCATCGGCATCAAGGACATGGCGGGGCTGTGCCAGCCCCAGGCGACCTACACGCTCGTCAGGGCCCTCAAGGAGGACTGCGGACTGCCGGTGCATTTTCATACCCACGACACCAGCGGCATCGGCGCTGCCAGCGTGTTCGCGGCGATCGCGGCGGGCGCCGACGCGGTCGACGCGGCGATGGACGCGATGAGCGGACTGACCTCGCAGCCCAACCTCGGTTCCATCGCCACGGCGCTCCGCTACGGCGAGCGCGATCCGCAGCTCGATCCGGCCAGCCTGCGCCTGATTTCCCATTACTGGGAGCAGGTGCGCGCCTACTACGCGGCCTTCGAGAGCGATGTCCGCTCCGGCACCTCCGATGTCTACGTGCACGGCATGCCCGGCGGCCAGTACACGAACCTGCGCGAGCAGGCGCGCGGCCTCGGCATCGATGACACGCGCTGGCCGGAAGTGGCGCAGGCCTACGCCGATGTCAACGAGATGTTCGGTGACATCGTCAAGGTGACGCCCACCTCGAAGGTGGTCGGCGATCTGGCGATGTTCATGGTCAGCAGCGGCCTGACTCGCGCCGAGGTGCTGGACCCGGACAATGCCGTGGCCTTCCCGTCCTCGGTGGAGCAGTTTTTCCACGGCGATCTGGGCCAGCCCCACGGCGGCTTTCCGCCCGCACTGCAGGCGAAGGTGCTCAAGGGCCGCGCGCCGCTGACGACGCGGCCCGGCGAGGCGCTGCCGCCCGCGGATCTGGCCGCACTGCGCGTCAGCGCGCAGGCCGGTGTCGGGCACGAGCTCAGCGACCGGCAGTTCGCTTCCTACCTCATGTACCCGCAGGTCTATAGCGAGTACGACGCCGAGCGCCAGCGCTTTGGCGACGTCGCCAAGATCCCGACCCTGGCCTTCTTCTACGGCATGGAGCCGGGCCAGGAAATCAGCATCGACCTGGAGCGCGGTAAGTCGCTGATCGTCCGCTACGTCACGCGGAGCGAGTCCCATGAAGATGGAACTCGCACCGTGTTCTTCGAACTCAACGGCCAGCCGCGCGCCGTGCGCGTCCTCGATCGCACGGCGACGCCGACGCGACCGGCGCAGCGCAAGATCGAAGAGGGAAATCCGCGGCACATCGGCGCACCCATGCCGGGCACCGTGGCGACGGTCGCCGTGGTGCCGGGCCAGAAAATCGCGCGCGGCGATGTTGTGGTGACACTCGAGGCGATGAAGATGCAGGCCGCGGTGCGCGCCGAGGTCGACGGCCAGGTGAGCGAGGTGCTGGTGCGCGTGTCCACCCAGGTGGACGCCAAGGATCTGCTGGTGGTGCTGGCCTGAGTGCGCCGGTCGTCGGGCGGCGAGCCGCGCGGCCTATTTATCGTAGCGGATGGCCAGCTGCCACTGCCGCTCGCGCTGCGCGAGCGCCTCGCCAGTAAATGCGCGCTGCGCGACCGTGCTGTCGGCCTGGATCACCTCCAGTACGGCAGACCAGTGCCTGCTCAGCTCGCGTTCGCCGGCCAGCGTCCAGGCGTGGCCGTCGTCTCCCAGATAGAAGCCGATGTACTGGATGAAGTTGCTGGCGGTCTGCTGCGTCATAAATCGATCGTAGCGCGCGGAGTAGCGCATCGGGCCGCGCTTCCAGCTGGCGAGCAGGAAATCAGAGTTGAAGGTCCAGGCGTTGGCCGGCGGGCCGATGCCGTCGTAGGTTCGCCCGTGCAGCCATTGCGTGATCAGCGTCCACTCGGCCGTCGGCGTCAAGCGCAGGCCCAGGCTGTCAAAATAGGTCTCCCACGGGTCATCCTGGATCTTGGGGTTGTCGGGACTGAGCCTGGCGCGATTGTCGTAGTGCAACATCCGTGCTTCCAGGAGGCCGCGATAATTGGCTGAGACGCCAGCGTAGTAGCCGGCGCGTTTGTCCAGGTCGTCATAGAACAGGGTGCGTTCCGGCAGCGGCTGACCGCCATTGGCGAAGCGGCCGAACAGCGAACTCTGGCGGTCATGCAGACCCCAGCCGCGCGAGGCCAGCACGGTACCCGCGGTATCGTTCCAGCCGAAGGCGGCGGCGTTGAAGGTCAGGTCGAAGGCGTGGCCCTGGCTGCGCCCCAGCAGGTCGAGGCTGTACTCGGCGCCGATGGCGCGCACTTCCTCCCCGATCCAGGTATTGATCGCCGAGAACGACAGCGTGTAGGGCGAGCGCCAGCCGCGCATGCGATTCTCGAGCGAGATCTCGGGATAGAACGCGCCGACCTTCAGGCGCGAGCGCCAGGACGAGGATGGAATGGGCCGCCATTCCGCGTAAAGCTCGGTCAAGTCGAGTGCGTTGACGTCGTGATCACCATAGGCGGCCGCCTCGCCAGTGACCCGCAGGGTCTGCGTCACGTCCAATCGGTAGCCCAGGCGCAGGTATCCCAGACGCAGGCCCTCATCAGTCGCGTCGTAGCGGAGCTTCCCCAGCCCGCCTTCGAGGCGCGAATTGGTCGCATCGCTGCTCACGGCGCGCAGGTCGATACTGACGTCGAACTCGTAGGCGTCGACAGCGCTCGCCAGCAGGAGCGTGGCGCTGGCGCAGGCGCCGATCAGTAGTCTTCCCATTTCTTATCCGCTCCATGGTTAAGCAATGGGGAGCGCAGCGGCCGCTTGAGGCGGAAGTTCGCGACGCCGGTCGTTCCGTTACCGAGGTTTAGATGTGCCTCCAGTTCGGGGCCCGACTCGTCGAGCAGCGGGTGCCAGAGGCGCACGGTGTATTCACCCGGAGCCAGATCGCGCAGCCGCACAGTACCGTCGGCGCCGGTGCGCCCGTACCAGGGCGAGTCGGTGACGTAGATGTAACCGAGCATGCTGTCGTGGATGTTGCACCCCAGCGTAACCAGCCCGGGCTTGTCGAACAGGACCGGGGCGTGTGCCTTGCCCGCGTATAACGCGAGCTGAAAGGTCTTCGCGGGCGAAAAGGAATAAACTTGGTGGTGCACCTGGTCGCTGTTGGGGAAATCGACGGACGTGCCGGTCTGCACGACCAGTGCTCCCGGCATGAACATCAAGTTGCGCTGATCCATGACGTCTTTCTGACCGGGGCGCGGTGGCGGGCTGCCTTGCGCCGGTTCGGCGATGATGATCGCGTCGCGGACCGGTGTACCCATGGCGCTCAGGACCGTGACCGAAAGCCCTGATGCCGCATATAGGGGTTCCGACACGGCCAGAACCGTGCAAGCCGTCACACATGCGGCGAGGAATGCGCCCCTACTATCCATATTCAGGCCGATTAGAGCGCTTAAATTTGACCAGCTTCAAGAACCGACTGCTCATTCTGATCGTCTCCCTGATGGCGCTGGCTCAGGGTGTGACGATCGTTCTGGCGCTGGCCTCGATCCGCGATGCGGTGCGTGCCGATTCCGCCCGCCAGCTCACCGCCACGCGCGCCATGCTCGACAGCACCTTCGCGGAGCGTGCCCGCCTGCTGCGCGCCGCGGCCGACGTGCTGGTCGCGGACTTCGCCTTTCGCGAAGTGATCGCGACCACCGACAGGGCCACGATGCAGTCGGCGCTCAACAATCACGCCGGACGCGTGGGTGCCGATCTGGCGGTGCTGTACGCGCCCGATGGCCACGTGCTCGCGGCGACCACCCCGGCGCTCGCGCGCCAGGCCAGCGCCGGCCTGCACCTGCCCGAGCCCGGTTCCACCGCGCCCTTCGCGGTCGTCGGCGGCCGCCCCTACCAGATCGTGTTTGCACCGCTCCGTGCACCGGAGATCATCGCCTGGGTCGCGCTCGGCTTTGAGCTCGACCAGACGCTCGCCGAGAAGCTCGCGGCGCTCGCCGGCACCGATGTGAGTTTTGTCTACCACGAGCCGGGCGCCTTCAATGGCTACACCTCGACGCTCGAGCCGGCGATGGCCGGCGAGCTGGCGGCGCTCAGCCTGCATCGGCCGGGCGCGAGTACGCCCGAGCTGATGACGCTGAACGAGCAGGAGTTCCTGACCCTGAGCGCGCCGCTCCGGACCCAGGCCGGCGGCCTGGAGCTGGTGGTGCAGCGCTCCCAGTTGGCCGCCATGGCGCAGTTTCGCGAAATGCGCTTTGCCTTGCTGCTCATCGGCGGCGCGGCGCTGCTCGGCGCGATCCTCGTCGCCTGGCTCGCCGGGCGCAGTGCCGTGCGACCGCTCGGTGTGCTGGTCAATGCCGCCAGCCAGATCGAGCGCGGCTACTACAGCGATCACATCCAGGTGCAAGGTGCCAGGGAGTTCCAGCAGCTCGCCGGCACCTTCAATTCGATGCAGGAAGGGATCCGCGAGCGCGAGGCGCGCATCCTGCGCCAGGCGACCTACGACACGCTCACCGCGCTGCTCAATCGCGAGGGCCTGCGCGAGCGGCTGGCGACGCTGGAGCACCACGGGGCCTGCAGCGTGGCGCTGCTCGATGTGCACCGCTTTCGAGACATCAATGCCTCCGTCGGCCACCAGGCGGGCGATCAGCTGCTGCAGGCGCTCGCGGCGCGGATCAGCCAGGTCTGCAACGCGCAGCTGCCCTGCGCGCGCGTCGGGGCCGACCAGTTCGTGGTCGTCGCCGCGCTCCACGACACCGAGCTCCTGCACCGGGTTCTGGTGATGGCCGATGAGCTGCGCCGCGGCGTCGAGCTGGGAAGTCTGCGCCTGAGCGTCGATGTGCGCGCCGGGATCAGCGAGTGGCGCGAGCCGCGCGCGCCGGTCGAGGACCTGCTGCGCCAGGCGGACGTCGCGCTGCTGCAGGCCAAGGAGCAGTCCACCGTGGGCGTGGTCTATCAGCCCTCGCATGACGCCGAGCATCGCCGGCGCGTGTTGCTGGTGGCCGAATTGCGCCGCGCGCTGGCCGGTGAAGGTCTCTCGCTCCATTACCAGCCGCTGGTGAACATGACCGATCGGGTGACCGTGGGTTTCGAGGCGCTGCTGCGCTGGTCGCATCCGACGCTCGGCAGCATCTCGCCGGCGGAGTTCGTGCCGCTGGCCGAGCGGGCTTCGGTACTGCCTGACCTGTCGCGCTGGGTACTGGGGACCGCCATCGCCCAGCTGGGCCAATGGCAGCGCGCCGGACTGGATCTGGATGTCGCCGTCAATCTCTCGGCCGCCGATTTCGCCGACGGCGGGCTGCCGGCGCGCGTGCTGGCGCTGCTGCGCGAACACGACGTGCCGGCGACCCGATTGCTGCTCGAGCTCACGGAGAGCGCGATCATGCGCGAGCCGCAGCTGGCCGCGCAGGTGATGCAGCAGCTGCGCACGGCCGGTGTGCGCTTCGCCATTGACGACTTCGGCACCGGCCATTCCAGCCTCGCGCAACTGCATGCGCTGCCGGTCGATGAACTGAAGATCGACCGGGGATTCGTCATGAGTCTTGACCGTACCGCCAGCAACCTCGCCATCGTTCGCAGCACGATCGAGCTCGGCCACAGCCTGGGTCTGAAGGTGCTCGCCGAAGGCGTCGAGACCCCGGAAGTGTGGGCCGCGCTGCTGCGCCTGGGATGCGATCTCGCGCAGGGCTACTTCATCAGCCGGCCCATGCCCGCCGCGTCCGTGCCGAACTGGGCCCGCACCCAATCGGCCCTGTTCGCGCGCGCGCTGACCGATGCTGAAGAGACGGGGCGCCTCGCCAGCATTCGCGGCCGGAACTCCTGAAGACCCCTGGCCGGCGCACCATCGGTGGGCAGCACTCCATCGGCCGCGCGCTGCTTTGGTGCTGCGCGGCCCGCCACCCGTCACCCCTGGGCGCCCAAGGCCCGCCGCCAGCCACGCCCTTACATGGCACGAAAGCTGCACTTCCCAGTGGCCGGGAGACCGGTTCCTTAGGGTCGCGGAGGCGGGAGTATTCGCATGAAACTGGTTAGTGCAATCATCAAACCCTTCAAGCTTGACGACGTGCGCGCGGCCTTGTCCGAGATCGGCGTGTCGGGCATGACGGTCACGGAGGTCAAGGGTTTTGGC
>DATFUG010000021.1:0-3087 GCA_035261025.1 Steroidobacteraceae bacterium
CGAAGGCAGGACCAGAATATACCCCTGTCCCTTGATGAGGGCCGAGAAACTCGAAACGCAGAAGGGCATCAGGAACAGGCGGAACGCCTGCCACCGATCGGCCGGACTCGAGGGTTCACGTTTGACGCTCAGGAGCAGGGCCATGCCGATGACGGCGCTGATGCCGAGCGAATTGAGCCAGATTGCCGGAGGGGGGTCGAAGTGGGCCACGACGGTGACCAGGTACCAGAGCAGGTAGCACCACAGGGCGATCCTGCCCGCCGTGAGTTCTGAAAGGTATCGAATCAGCTGCGCCCGCCAGGCCGGGTCACGCCGTCAATCCGCGGTCCATTGGAGCTTGCCGTTGGACGGCGCGACGCCCGGCGGTGGCTTCCCGGACTTCTGAATCGCCCCGGTGCGGCAATCTACGGTGTACCAGTCGGTGAACGCGTACGGGCACAGGCCGCAGTGTTCCGTAAGGGCAACCACAAACGAATGCCCGTCGGCGGAGTTGGAGAACAGTCAATCCGAGCCCGCCTTGACCGTCCTGGCGAGGCGCTGCTTCAGCAGCGCGCAAGCCGCCCGCTCGCTCAGCATTTTTGCAGGAGCCTCCGCCCGGCACTGCTCGATTGCCGCCGCGCCTATCAGAACCGCAATGATCCAGCGTATGCACAGGGTTGGCGGAAGGCGTACCGGTCATTCAGCCGCTTAAGGCTCGCCATCTGGTCGGGGAGTGTATACCCACGTGCCCCGGCCTGGCGGTTGTCAGAGACGCCGCCGCGATGCACGATGCGTCCTGGCCCGGTCCCTCAGACACGGGCTGTTACGGCGGTCCTCGGGCCGCGAGGGGTCAGCAGGATGGAGCGGCCAAATCTTGCCCGGCGTCGATTTGTGGCGTCCGCCGCGCTGCTCGCGGCGGGCGGGACTGCGCCGTACGGCACTCTCGCCCGTGCGCTGGGATCCGGTGGGGTATCGCTGCTGCAGCCGTTTGGCTATGGCGATGTGACGCTGCACAGCGCGCTGCACGAGCAGCAGCTTGAGACGCATCTGCAGCTGCTGATGTCCCTGGATGAAGACAGCCTGCTCAAGCCCTTCCGGCAGATGGTCGGCCAGTACGCTCCGGGCGTCGCGCTTGGGGGCTGGTACAACTACGATACGGAGCACTATGGCATCGATGGCGCGTATGCCCCCAGCGCCACGTTCGGACAATGGGTCTCCGCACTCGCGCGGATGTATGCCATCCGGGGCACACCGGAGATTCGTGAGCGGGTGCTGCGGCTCAACCGCCTGTATGCGCAGACCATCGCTGGACAGTACTACGAGAACAACCGTTTCCCGGCCTACTGCTACGACAAGCTGGTGTGTGGGCTGATCGACTCCCATACCTTCGCGAAAGACACGCAAGCCTTCCGCATTCTCGAACACACGACGGATGCGGCCCTGCCCCATTTGCCCGGCCGCGCGATCGCGAATGGCACGGGTTGGCGGCCGGGCAAGGACGATTCCTATAACTCCGATGAGTCCTATACGATTTCAGAAAACCTGTTCCTGGCCTACCAGCGCGGCGCGGGCCTGCGCTACCGGACTCTCGGCCGCACCTATCTGGACGACGCCTACTTCAACCCGCTCAGTGCCGGCCGGAGCGATTTCGCGGGCCGCCATGCCTACAGCTACATCAACGCGCTGAGCTCGGCCATGCAGGCCTACCTGACGCTCGGCAGCGCCCGGCACCTGCGCGCCGCGCGCTACGGTTTCGAGTTGCTGGGCGCTCAGAGCTTTGCGACTGGCGGCTGGGGACCGGATGAAACCCTGCGCGCGCCCGGCAGTCCGGACCTCTATGCGAGCCTGACGAACACCCACAATAGCTTTGAGACCCCGTGCGGTTCCTACGCGCACTTCAAGCTCACGCGCTACCTGCTGCGCGTCACGGGCGATTCCCGGTACGGCGACAGCATGGAACGCGTGATGTACAACACCGTGCTCGGCGCCAAGCCGATACTCGCCGACGGCCGCACTTTCTACTATTCCGACTACCATCAGAACGGCCGCAAGGTGTATTCGGATCGCCGGTGGCCCTGCTGCTCTGGCACGCTCCCCCAGGTCGCCGCCGACTACCGGATCAACACCTACCTGCGTGGCCCACGCAGCGTCTACGTCAATCTGTACATTCCATCCACGCTCCGGTGGGTGCAGGACGGCGTGCCGATATCGCTGAGGCAGCGCAGCGACTATCCTTTCGACGGCACCATTGCCTTCGACCTGCAATCGGCGAAGGCGCTCGATTTCGAGCTTGCCTTGCGCGTTCCGGCATGGGCGGAGGGCGCCTCACTGGCCGTGAACGGACGGCGCGTGGAGGCTGCGCCCGGGCCCGGACGGTTTGCCAGGATTTCGCGAACCTGGACGAACGGTGATCGCGTAGAGCTCGACCTCCCGCTCAAGCCTCGACTGGAAGCGATCGACACGGCGCATGCCGACACGGTGGCGCTGCTGTCCGGGCCGCTGGTGCTGTTCCCGATGGTGGACCAGCCGCCCACGGTGAGCCGCTCACAACTGCTGTCGGCCCGGAAGAGCGGTCCACAGAATTGGCAAGCCGCGAGCGCGGGCGGTCCCATCCGGCTGTTGCCCTTTACCGCGATTGGCGATGAGGCCTACTGCACCTATCTAACGGTGTCTTAGCCGCCGGATCTGTACCGGCCACGACTAGAAGGCAAGCCACGCAATTAGCATTCCACTGAACGCCCCGGTCACCGCACTGGTCGGAATGATGTACACGGCGTGCTGAAGGGGCGCCGCGCCCTTTGACAGGCATATCATCGCTCCAAACAGCGTTCCGTAGAGCGTGCCCCACCCCAGGCCCACCAGCCATCCGCTGTGCGCGGACATCGACAGGCCGGTGATCAGGGCGACCAGGATGCCGCGCAGCAGTCCGGCAAGAACGATGAGGTGCCTGCTCGGCACGCGAGTATCGAAGTAGATCCCGACCGCCCCCAGGAGACCCAGGGCGGCGCCAATTCCGATCACCAGGAGGCTGTTCATGGTGCACGGTCCTTCGTGTTTCACCCCGCGTAGACCAGGCGCGCGCTTAAGTCTGCCGCGGAGGCATTATTT
>DATFUG010000022.1:0-6591 GCA_035261025.1 Steroidobacteraceae bacterium
CTGCGTCACCCAGCCCTGCAGTTCGAGTCCGAAGAAATGCGCGGCGATCACGCCGACGCCGGCCACCTGCGCGATGGCCAGGTCGATGAACACGATGCCGCGCGCGAGCACCTGTTGTCCGAGCGGCACGTGCGAAGCCAGTACGATGAGCCCGGCCAGCAGGGCCGGCCACAGGATGCTGAAGTTCTCAGAGAGCGCGCTCATTTGGCGGCTCCCATCAGGCGCGCGACGGTGTCGTCGAACAGCGTGAACAGATCATGGGCCGCGGGCGTACCGCCGACTGAATAGGGCAGCATCACCACCGGCGCGTGAATGCGTTCGGACAGCCAGTCCGCAGCCTTGGAGTCATTGTAGGCATTGCGCAGGATCATCTTTGGGGGCGCGGCCGTGAGCTTGGTCACCAGTTCCGCCAGGTAGCTGCTGCTGGGCGGCACGCCCGGTTTGGGCTCGATGGCGGCCACCTCCTGCAACCCCAGCCAGCGGCACAAATACACCTGGTCGCGATGGATCACGACGACCGGCACACCCTTCAGCGGCGCGGCCTGCTGCTCCCAGCGAGCGATAGCGGCCAGCCAGCGCGACTGAAAATCGCTCCCGCGGTCCTGGTAATAGGCGGCGTTGCCGGCATCGATCGTGCTCAGGCGAGTCGTCAGCGCCGCCGCGACGATCGCGACATTGTGCGGGTCGAGATGCGCGTGCGGATTACCCAGCGGGTGCACGTCGCCCATCGATCGATCGACGGCGCTGGGCACCTCGAGCAGCCGCAGGTTGGCATCGGCTTCAAAGTAGCCCGGATTCCCGGGCTGGATGCGCGCATTGCCCGATTCGCGCAGCAGGATCGGCAGCCAGCCGATTTCGAGCTCGGCGCCGGCGGCGACCACCAGGTCGGCGTTGCGCGCGCGCGATACCAGGCTGGGCTTGGCATCGACGCGATGCACGTCCTGAAAGGCACTGGTGGCAGCATAGACGTCCACCTTGTCGCCACCCAGATCGCGCGTCAGTTCCGCCCACTCCGGAGTCGTCGCCAGCACCCTGATGGCGGCCTGCGCGGGCAGGGTCATTGCGGCGAGCAGGATTGCCGCGAAACATTTCAGCAGACTGTTCATGTCATGGCTCCTAGAACTTGTGGGCGCCGTGCGCGCCGATGCTGTAGAGGTATTGCAGAAGCAGCTGCCGATCGCGATTGTCGAGGCGCGCATCGTCCCAGGCGTACTGCGCACGCAGCCGCGTGAACTCGCTGGGATTCCAGTCGAACATGAGGCTGACGCGGCTCGGGCTGGCCGGCGTCAGCGTCGGGAAGATGCTGGAGGGCAACAGGCCGCTGTCGACCAGACCAATTTGAGGAGTGCCCGAATCGAGCGCGTCGTAACGGGCGCCGACACGCCAGCGCGGCAGGAACTGGTACACGCCCTGCAGGTACCAGCCTGATTGCCGGCTGCGGTACGGCGCCGCCAGGGTCAGTTGATTGATCGTTGCGGCGAGCTGACCATCCTCGGTGCGCTGCAGATATTCGGCCTGCAGCTTCAGCGAGTGCACGGTGGCGTTGCCGTGCGGAGACCACTTCAGGATTCCGTCGACTACCCAGGTGCGCGAATCACCGGTGAAGGCGTCCTCGATCGCATCCCCGCCAGCCGTCACGTCGCCGAAACGGCGGCCTTCGGCGCGCGCGCTGAGCCACGACACTCCGGCACGCCAGCTGGTGGAATCGCCGATATCGTCGCCCAGGTGCGCAAGCAGGGCGCCGCCGTTGAGGCCGTTGCCCCGCAGGCGCGTGCGTGGAAACTGCTCGCCGTTTCCCGTCTCCGCGCCGAGCTCGATGAACACATCTGTGGGCGCCACCCATTTGAGCTGCGCGCCGTCCTGCGCCAGCTGGCCCCCGAACATCGCCTGGTACACAAGCGGCTGATCCACGAAATCCCACGCGTGACTGTGAATCTCGTTCACGTAGCCCAGGCCGGAGAAAAAGCGCCCCGCCTTGAGCGAAAGGCCGGAAGGCAGGGCGATGGTCTTGACGTAGGCCTCTTCGACGCTGATCGAATTGTCGCCGGTGATGGCGGTCGTGAGATTGGCGAAGAAATACGGATCCACGTTGGCGGCGAGCGTCAGCTCGGATTCACCCAGCGTGAAGCCACGCGGCCCCGGGCCCACTCCTTCGCCCGCGGGAATGAATCCGGCAATGCGATAGGCCGCCGGATCCTCGGACAGCTGCGCGTAGCGGCCGCCGAGTATGACGGAAACCGCAGGATTGAACGCATTCTGCCCGCCCCCGCCGGACGGAGGGCTGGGTGCCATCGCGGCGACAGGCGCTGGAACCTCAGGCGCGGCGCTCGGTGCGGCGCTCGGTGCCGCAGCGAGCTGCGCCTCGAGCTGCGCCACCCGCGCCTCCAGAGCGCTGAGCTGCATTTGATAACTGGATTTCACGGCGTCGAGCTCCGCCCGCAGCTCGCTGAGCTCCGATGCGCGCGCCGGCGTCACCGCCAGCGCCAGCACGGTCAACGCCAGCAGGCGATATACGCCTATAGCTTTGTATCTGATCATGGGACCACCTCGCCAAACTCATGAGAGTTGCCCGACAGCCGCAGCGGCCGGACCCGTGCCGAAAGCTACGGGCGAGCGGGCGGGGCGCGAGAGCGGTAGGCGGTATGGGTGGCGGGGAGCGGTTGCGGCTGCGCATCGATCGCCATGAGGGTCGATGTGCGTGCAGGCAGGTGCAGCAGGGGCACGGACGAACCACCGGCCGTGGCGAGGAGCGGCGCAAAGGCCACGCACTCGCTGCAGGCCAGCGCATGGATGCGTTGCGGCTCCCCGTTGGCGTCACGGGATGCGGTCAGGTGCGAATAGGCGTGCGCCTGCGCCCCCAGCTGCACGATCACAAGGATCAGCGCCTGGAGCGTGCACAGGACCGGTCTCCTGGTAAGACCCATCAGCGGGCGACGGCTCACGGGCGGAATCCTAGCACTTTCAGCGGGTTAAAGCAGCGCACGGGATGTTAACGATCCCTAACCCAGGCCTCAGGCGCTGGACGGCCGATCGAGCAGACCCACGTAAAGCGGCTGCGCCGCCACGCGAGCCAGCCAGGCGCGAATTCCCGGATAGGGCGCCAGCTCGAGTCCCCCGTCCTCCGCCACGTGGGTGTAGGCGTAGAGCGCGATGTCCGCAATGCTGTAGCGCTCGCCCACGAAGTAGCCGTGCGTGGCGAGATGCCCTTCCATCACCGCGAGTGCGGCACGCCCGCGTTCCAGCCGCTTGGGCAGCTCGGCGTGCAACGGATGGTCTGCGGCCAGGTGGCGCACAATGAAGCGTGGCGTGGCCACATAGGGCTCGTGGCTGTATTGCTCGAAGAACAGCCACTGCAGGACGCGCGCATGCGCCAGGCGCTCGGCGGGCAGGAAAGCCGTGCCCGCGGCCAGGTAGCAAAGGATGGCGTCCGATTCGGCCAGGTATTGGCCGTCCTCGAGTTCAAGGGTCGGGATGCGCCCGTTCGGATTCTTGGCCAGGAACTCCGGCGTGCGGGTTTCGCCGCGCAGGATGTCGAGCTCGACGTAGCGGTACGGCAGCTGGAGCTGCGCCAGCAGCAGCCGGATCTTGTAGCCGTTGCCGGAATCGAGATAGTCGTACAGCGTGTACATTAATCAGTCCTCTGCTATCGGCGTATCCGCGCGCCCGCCCCATTCGGCCCAGGACCCGTCATAGAGGGCGCCCTCGGGCAGGCCAGCGACCGCCAGGCCGAGATTCAGGATCGCGGCCGTCAGGCCCGAACCACAGGTAGTGACCACCGACGTGCTTTCATCGACTCCGGCGCGCGCAAAACGTTCGCGCAGCTCCTCGCGCGAGCGCAGCGTCTGCGCCGGCGTCAGCAGCTCGCCAAAGGGCAGGTTGTGCGCGCCGGGCATGTGTCCGCCACGCAATCCCGGGCGGGGCTCGCTCACCCGCGCGTGGAAACGGTCGGCCGAGCGGGCATCGAGCACGAGCTCACGTCGCGAACGCAGGTTCTCGAGCAGGTCTCCCAGCCCGCGGAGCAATCCGGCCCGCAGCGCAGTCCGGAACTCGGTGGGCACCGGAGCCGTAACCGGCCCGCTCTCGATCGCGCGCCCCTCGGCGCGCCACTTGGGCAGACCGCCGTCGAGCACCGCAACCCGGTCGTGACCGAACAGCCGCATCATCCAGCGGCCGCGGGGCGCGGAAAACACGCCGATCTGGTCATAGAACACGACGCGATGGTCACTGGACACGCCGAGTTCACCGACCTGCTGCGCAAAGCGGCTTGCCGAGGGCACCATGTGCGGCAGTCCGGACTCACGATCCGCGATCAGGTCGATATCGAAGAAGCGTGCGCCCGGAATTCGTGCCGCCGCAAACTCGGCACGCGCATCACGCTTGTCGCCGGGCATGTACCAGGTGGCATCCAGCACCACGAGGTCCGCGCCCGGCAGCTCGGCGGCGAGCCATTCCGTACTGACGGTGGGGTCCACGACGCATCTTCCGTCCACTCGGTGGCGTGCCGCAAGCCCGCAGGACGCGGTAGAATTCCTGCCGCGCGACCGGGGCAGGCCCTGCGCCGCAGGAGGCTCGACCGTGATGCTCATCGGCATGTTCGACTCACCGTTTGTCCGCCGCGTGGCGGTCAGCATGAAGCTGCTCGGAATCGGATTCGAACATCGCAACTGGTCCGTCGGCCGCGATTTCGATCGCATCCGCGCCTACAATCCGCTCGGTCGGGTGCCGACCCTGGTCACCAATGACGGTGAAACGCTGATCGACTCGGCGGCCATCCTCGACCACCTGGATGAACTCGCCGGACCCACGCGAGCGCTGCTGCCGGGCCAGGGCGCGCCGCGCCGCGCCGCCTTGCGCCTCATTGCCATCGCAGTCGGCGCGGCGGAAAAAGGGGCCCTGCAGGTCTACGAGCGCGTGTTCCGGCCCTTGGAGAAGTGGCACGAACCGTGGCTCGAGCGCCTGCGCGTGCAGGTTGATGGCGCACTTGCCGAACTCGAGCGAAATTGCGCGGCGCGACCCGGCCGCTGGCTCATCGGAGAGCGCCTGACCCAGGCGGACATCAGCGTGAGTTGCGCCACAACATTTCTGGATGGCGCACTGAGCGCGGCGCCACGTCCGGAACAGTACCCGGCCTTGCATTCCCTGGTCAGTCGCTGCGAAAGCCTGCCCGAATTCATCGCGACGCGCATCGCGTGGTCGGCGCCGGGCGCCGCTGAGCCGGACACCGTGGCCGCGGTCTGAGCAGCGCCGTGAAGCATTTCCTGTCCGCCCTGTTCGTCGTGAGCATCTTTGCTCTCGCCGGCTGTGAAACGGTCAGCACCACCGCCCCGGGAGCGATCGGCGTCGAGCGCAAGCAGGTCATGTGGGTCTCCGAGGCGGACGTCGAACAGAGTGCCACGCAGGCCTACGCCCTCGAGATGACCAAGGCCAGACAGGCGGGGCAGCTCAACGCCAACCTGGCACAGACCGAGCGCGTGCGCGCCATAGCCGGCCGACTGATCCGGCAGACGACCGTGTTCCGCCCCGATGCTGCGGGCTGGGCCTGGGATGTCAACGTGCAGGAAAACAAGGAGCTCAATGCCTACTGCATGCCGGGCGGCAAGATCATGGTGTACTCGGGCCTGATCGAGCAGCTCAAACTCAGCGATGCCGAGCTCGCCACCGTCATTGGCCACGAGATGGCGCACGCACTGCGTGAACACAGCCGCGAAGCGGTGTCCCGCAACTACGCCCAGCAGCTGGGGCTCGGCGCCCTCGGCGCGCTGACCGGCCTCGGCCAGGACACGATGCAGCTGGCCGGGATGATCAGCAATGTCACCATTACCCTGCCCCACAGCCGCGTGCAGGAATCAGAAGCGGACAGTGTGGGCCTCGAACTGATGGCGCGCGCGGGCTACGATCCGCACGCCGCGCTGAGCCTGTGGCAAAAGATGGGCCAGGCCAGCCAGAACGGCTCGCCGGCATTCCTGAGCACGCATCCTTCCAGCAGCACGCGGCTGGAAGACCTGCGATCACTTCTGCCCCGCGTCCTGCCGCTATACGAAGCGGCGGCCAAGCACTAGTCGCGATTGCCGTGGTCCGCGTGGCGGTCAGGCTCGCGCTGCCCATGGCTTTCAGGCGCCGGCGCGGGCGCCGAGTGTACAGGGGCCGACTGGTGCTCCGGCGGCGCTTGGCGCACGGGCGGCGATTCACGTACCGGGGACACCACACGCGGCATATCACGCGGCACATCACGCGGCATATCACGCGGCACATCACGCGGTACTTCTCGCACCGAAGGCATTTCGCGTACCGGAGGAGCTTCGCGCACCGGAGGTCTCTCCCGCATCGGAGGCCCTTCCCGCACCGGCGGCACTTCGCGCGTCGCCGGCGCCTGTGCCCGCGGTATCTCCTGCGGCGATTCGCGCACCGTGCCGGCCGGTGGTGAGTAACGCCGCTGCGAACCGTAATCCGCCGCAGGAGCGCGGTCCGCACCACGCTGACCCTGGGGGTACGCGGGCGCCGCTGACGGGCGTTCGGCTATCGGGCGATCACTCCTCGTGACAGTCCGGTCCGCGGGCAGACTGCGTCCGACGCTGCGCGGCTCCGGGCGAA
>DATFUG010000023.1:0-4767 GCA_035261025.1 Steroidobacteraceae bacterium
CACCGAGACGATCAACGCTACACCGTTCCACATCCCGAACCCGGGCCTGGGCCCATGGGTGCAGGAGGCGATCGCCAGCGGCTGCGCCGCGGCGGACAGTGTGTGCATACGCAACTACATTTTCACCGCTCACGCCGGCGATCCGGCGGTCACGCAGCCGACGCCCACGGCTCAAGGAATTATCGCGGGTCGGCCGGGCATCGATCCGGATACCATTTTCCACATCACTCAACCGATCGCCTCGACTTCCGCCAGCATCAAAGGCTGGGAACTCAACCTGCAGCATATGTTCGGTGATACCGGGTTTGGCGGGATCGTGAACTACACCAAGGTCAAATCCGACCTGCAGTACAACGTTGCGAGCCTGGGTGCGCAGTTCCCGCTGCAGGGCTTGAGCGATACCGCGAATTTCGTCGGCTTCTACGAGAACAGCCATTGGGAGGCGAGGGTGGCCTACAACTGGCGCGATCAGTTCTACCTCGGCCAGGACGGCCAGAACAGCCCCGTGTTCGTCGAGCCGTATGGACAGATCGACGCCAATGTCGGCTTCAAGCTCAATGATCAGCTGAGCTTCCAGCTGGAGGCGATCAACCTGACTGACAAGGGCCAGCGTTCGCACAGCCGCACGCGGCAGGCCGTGGAATTGGCCACTCAGACCGGTGCCCGTTACATGATTGGAGTGCGCTACCAGCTGGGCAAGTAACCGGACAGAACCTGCCGAGGCCCCAGCGCGCGAGTGGCTATGGGGTGAAAGAGCCGCTGCCTGCCAGCGGCTTTTTCGTCCGGGTGTAGGATGGCTGAGGTCGCAGATGGAAGTGCCCGCCGGTGAGCAGTCAAGTCAAGCGCGTGGTGATCGTCGGTGGCGGGTCGGCCGGTTGGCTGACCGCGGGGGTGATTGCTGCGGACCACCGTAGCCTGCAGGGGCCGGGTCTGGAGGTGACCCTGGTGGAGTCGCCCGCCGTCGGTCCGATCGGCGTGGGCGAGGGCACCTGGCCGTCCATGCGCGATACGCTGCGGCGTATCGGCGTGTCGGAGACGGATTTCATCCGCGAGTGCGACGCCGCCTTCAAGCAGGGCTCGAAGTTCGTCGGCTGGTCAAACGGTGAGGCCGAGCATTACTACCATCCCTTCAGCCTGCCCCAGGGCTACACCGAGGCCAACCTGGTCAGCGCCTGGCTGCAGCGGCACGCCGCCACGCCCTATGCCGAGCTCGTCAGCTTTCAGCCGCAGCTGTGCGAGCGGGGCCGCGCCCCCAAGCAGGTCACCACGCCGGAATTCGCGGCCGTAGCAAACTATGCCTATCACCTCGACGCTGGAAAGTTAGGCCAGTTCCTGCAGCGCCATTGCACCGCGCGGCTGGGCGTGCGGCACGTCGTCGACCACGTGGCCCGGATCGAGTCCGCCGACAACGGCGATATTGCTGCGCTCGTGACGGCCGCGCAGGGGCGGATCGCCGGTGACCTGTTCATCGACTGCACGGGCTTCGCGTCCCTGTTGCTGGGCCAGCACTACGGGGTGCAGTTGTTCTCGGTGCAGCCGCAGCTGTTCAACGACTCAGCCCTGGCGGTTCAGGTGCCCTATGCGGCCGCCGACGCGCCGATCGCATCGCACACGATTTCGACCGCCCGCTCGGCAGGCTGGATCTGGGACATCGGGCTGCAGACGCGGCGCGGCGTGGGGCACGTGTACTCCAGCGCCCATATGTCCGACACGGAGGCGGAGACCATCCTGCGCGACTATGTCGCCACGGGCGCGCATGCGACGGACGCGGCGTCACTGGCGCCCCGTAAGCTCGCGTTCCGCCCCGGCTACCGGCAGAGGCTGTGGGAGCGCAATTGCGTCGCAGTAGGCCTGGCCGCGGGCTTTGTGGAGCCGCTGGAGGCTTCGGCACTGGCGCTGGTGGAGTTCTCCGCCGCCATGATCAGCGACCAGCTGCCCGCGACCCGTGCGTCGATGGACATCGTGGCCGCGCGCTTCAACGATGCCTTCCGCTACCGCTGGGAGCGCGCCGTCGAGTTCCTGAAGCTGCATTATCTGCTGTCGGCACGTACGGATTCGCCCTATTGGCGGGAGCACCGCACGAGCGCATCGGTGCCGCCCAGGCTGGCGGAGCAGCTGGCGCTGTGGCGGCAGCAGCCGCCCTCCCGCTACGATTTCTTCCGCATCGAGGAGATCTTCCCCTCGGCAAGCTACCATTACGTGCTGTACGGGATGGGCTTCCGGCCGGACCCGGCGGCGTTCCCGGACAAGCAGGACAACGCGACGCTCGCGGAGCGGTATTTCGGCGAAGCGGTGACCTTGGCGAAGTCGATGCTGGCCGGGCTCCCGGCCCATCGTGCGCTGCTCAATCACCTGCAGAGCTACCGGCTGCAGCGCATCTAACGCCCAAGAGGATCGGATGGCCAGACACGTGCTCCTTAACAACGTCGAACACAAGGCGCTGCGCGTCATCACGACGCGCTCCGCGGCGCTGGGCGATGATGTGATGTCAGCGATCGTCGTACCGGCCGAATTTCGCAGTGTGCAGGCCTGCTATCCGATCGTGTTCCAGAAGCAGCCCGACACGGGCCAGTTCCTGCCGTTGGCCCTGTTCGGATTCGAGGAACGGGAAAACCTGTTCCTGAGCAAATCGGGCTGGGACGCGAGCTACGTTCCGATCAGCATCGAACGCCTGCCGTTCCTGATCGGCGGCCAGCGCGCGGCGGCGCAGGCTTCGCCGCCGCAGCTCGTCGTGCACGTCGATCTCGATAGCCCCAGGATCAGCTGGACCGAGGGCGAGCCGGTGTTCCTGGAGTACGGTGGGGCCACGGAATTTCTCCAGCGCGCCAGCGCGCTCCTGCATATGCTCAACGCAGGACTCGAGACGACGCGCGCGTTCGTCGACGCCCTCCTCGAGCAAGACCTGCTGGAATCCTTCGTCGTCGACATCGAGCTCAAAGACGGGTCGCAGAATCGTCTCGCTGGTTTCTACACCGTGAACGAAGAGCGCGTGCGTGCTCTGGACGGCACTGCCGTCGCATCGCTCCATGCGCGAGGCCTTCTCGAGCCCCTCTACATGGTGGTGGCATCAACGGTGCATTTTCGTGACCTGATCGATCGGCGCAACCGCCGCCTGTGATGCCCACAATCGCCGCCACGGTTCGCGAACTCAAGGTGACCGACACGCCGGGATGGCGCGCCGAGGTACTGGGTTCAGCCGAGCCGCTGCTGCTGCGTGGCCTGGTGGCCCAGTGGCCGCTGGTGCAGGCGGGCGGGCGCTCGATCGAGGCGGCACTGGCGTACCTGCGCGGTTACTACCGCAACGCCACGGTCGGCGCCTGGTTCGGGCCGCCGCAGATCCGGGGGCGATTCTTCTATAACGAGGACTGCTCGGGTTTCAATTTTCAGGCGGCGATGGTCAAGCTCGACGCCGTATTCGACGAACTCGAGCGCCACCAGCACGAGACCGACGCGCCGGCGCTCTACGTCGGCTCGACCACCGTCGACACCTGCCTGCCCGGGCTGCGCGCCGAGAACGACGTAGCCGGACTGCCGGCCGACGCGCTCGTCAGCATCTGGCTGGGCAATCGCACGCGCATCGCGGCGCACTTCGACATGCCCGACAATCTCGCCTGCGTGGCCGTGGGGCGGCGCCGCTTTACCCTGTTTCCGCCGGCGGAATTGCCCAATCTGTACGCCGGCCCGCTCGAATTCACACCCGCTGGGCAGCAGATCAGCCTGGTGGATTTCGCCAACCCCGACCTTGAGCGCCACCCGCGCTTTGCGGCGGCCATGCGCAACGCGCGCCTCGCCGAGCTTGCCGCCGGCGATGCGCTTTACATTCCCGGCATGTGGTGGCATCACGTCGAGGCGCTCGCGCCCTGCAATGTGTTGATCAACTACTGGTGGCAGCAGACGCCGGCCTACCTCGACGCGCCGGTCAATGCCCTGCTGCACGCGCTTTTGAGCCTGCGCGCGCTCCCACCCGCGCAGCGCGCGGCCTGGCGCGGCTTCTTCGATCACTACGTATTTGCCGCGGACGACACGCTTGCGGCTCACATCCCGGCACGCAGCCGGGGCGTGCTCGGCCCGATTGACGAAGCACGCGCCCGCTCGCTGCGGGCGCTGCTGCTCAAACAGTTAAACCGATGATCGGGTGCGGACCGATCAGGGAGGCGCAGCTTGCAGGCTAAGCGGATTAACAGAGTGGTGATTGCCGGTGGCGGCACGGCAGGCTGGATGATGGCCGCGGCCCTGTCGAAGACCATGGGACAGGTGCTCGACATCTGCCTGATCGAATCCGATGAGATCGGCACTGTCGGCGTGGGCGAAGCGACCATTCCGCCCATCATCATTTTTCACCGGCTCCTGGATATCAACGAACAGAAATTCATGGCCGCGATGCAGGCGACTTTCAAGCTCGGCATCGCCTTCGAGAACTGGCGCCAGCTTGGCGAGACCTACATCCACTCCTTCGGCACCTCCGGCACCGACCACTGGACCGCCGGCTTTCAGCATTTCTGGCTGCGCGGGCGGGAACGCGGCATGGCGGGCCCCTACGGTGAGTACTGTCTCGAGTTGCAGGCGGCGCTGGCAGGCCGCTTTGCGCACTTGCCGCAGGGCGGCATGAACTATGCGTTTCACCTCGATGCCAGCCTGTACGCCAAGTTCCTCAGGCAGTTCAGCGAGCCGTACGGCGTGCGCCGCATCGAAGGCAAGATCGTGGACGTGCGCCTCGACGCCGACAGCGGCGCCATCGCCTCGCTGCGCCTCGATTCCGGGCTCGAA
>DATFUG010000024.1:0-4951 GCA_035261025.1 Steroidobacteraceae bacterium
GTTTCAATCGGTGGCTATAGGCGAACGCCAATAACCACATCCGGAGGATCAAGGGCATTCATGCTGGCCAGGACGATCGCGTTGCCGTCGGCGCTCACACCCCCTGTAAATGGAGTGCCGCCGGTGGGGCTTACGGTCAACGCGCCGCTTGCGGTCACGGAATAGGTTCCCGTGACCACAGAGCTGGAAATGACCCCGAGGTCATTGGCGGTTGCCATCCCGCTAATGTTTCCGGCACCGTCGAAAGTGATCTTCAACAATACGCCGCTGTCGCCGGAATTTTCATGGGTGACCAGCTGGTAAGCGCCACTGACGCTGGCGTTGGTGAAGGTGCTCTGCCCCTGCTTGACGCCCACCGTGAAGGACGGGCCCTGGCCGGCCGTCAGTTGCGAGAGCACAAAGCGGTTGCCGCCGGTGCCAATCCCGCCTGCCAACGCCGCGCCCCCGGTGGGGATCACGGTGAGCGAGCCGTCGAGGCCGACGGCGTAGGTGCCCGATATGGCGCTGCTGGAGGAGATGACGCCGCCATTGTTTTGCACCTGGGAACCCGTGAAGCCGCCCAGACCATCGGCGACGATCGTGGACAGTGTGCTGGAGTCCCCGGAATTGCTATAGGTCACGAATTCATAAGTGCCACTAAAATCGGCGTTCACAAAGTTGGTCTGTCCCTGATAGACTTCGACATCGATGTAGGCCGCATCACTTGCCGTCATGTCGGCGATCACGATCATGTAGCCGTCCGCGCTCACGGCGCCAACGTTGGTATCGATCGTCATCGCACCGCCCGCGGCGACCGTATAGACGCCCACATCGGCGATTGCCGTGACAATGGAGCCCGCATCGTTCTGGTCCGAGGTGCTGGTGTAATGACCCATACTGTCAAGACTGGTCGTGCCCAGGCTTCCCACATTCCCTGACGTCGCGTAGTCGACTCCAACATAGGTTCCACTCACGACGGTCGTGCAGGAGACCGCCACAGTGGTGATATTGATGCTGCCCATCGTGCCGCTGCCAGAGGTAACCATGCAGTTCTGCACAGGACTGATCGGCTGGACGTACACGGTCACGGAGTACATGGCGCCGTTGGCGACCTTGGTCGCAAACGTGAACATCCCGGAGGCTGAAACGGCAAGGTCATCGCCACCGTTGTCGCGCAGCACGAGTCCGTTGCCGTTCAGGCCCGTGACCGTTCCGCCGACTGTGTAGGAATATCCGCCGCCGCCGCCACCTCCGCCACCGTATCCGCCGCCGCATCCCGCCAGCACGGTGAGTGCGACCAGCATCAGGAATCGATTCGAGACTCTTGAGAGTGAGGGGTTCATAGCGTCGCTCCTGATTCTCGTAGTGTACGCAGTGCGAAGGAACGCTGGACTTGCTGGGCGCAACGGCCACCGGCGGGCACCAGGGTGGTAGCGCTTCGATCGGCACAACCTGCCGTGGCTGCCCGTACCGGACCGATTCCGTGGATCGTGCGACGAATCCCGGGAAGTTGCAAGAATGGCCGGCGCGACGGGCAAAACGACGTGCATTGCGAGGCCGGCGAGGCGGTGGCCCTTGAGGCGGGGCGCAGGCGTCATCCGCGCCGGGCGAGCACGATTGTGCCCTGCGGCAGTATTGTCGATATGCTTGCGATGCGTGCCATTAACAAGAGCAGGCCATGCTGACGATTGAAGAAGTACGCGCGATCCCGCTGTTCGCGACGCTCGCGGAGGCCGAGCTCGAACTGCTCGCGCAGACTTCTGCCGACCTGCGACTCGGGGCCGGAGAATACGCCGTGCATGAGGGCGGGGCAGAGCGTGCGCTGTTTGCGGTGCTCGCCGGCAAACTGCAGGTCGTCAAATTGATCGACGGGGTCGAGCGCGGCCTGGGTTGGCGCGTCGCAGGCGCCATATTCGGTGAGATCCCGATCGCCATCGGCTTGCCGTTCTACGCCGGGTATCGGGCGTCAGAGCCTTCGCGTGTCATGCGCGTAGAGGCGCGGCAGTATTTCGCGATCGCAGCGACCTCGCAGGAAATTTCCATGAAGGTCAGCGCGCTGGCGCGAGAACGCATCGGCGGGATGCAGGGCCTCTCTGCCGAAGCGCCCAAGCCGCTGGTCACGCTGTTCGGAGATCGCTGGGATCACGCCTGCGCTGACTTGCGCCGCTTCCTGTCCCGCAACCAGATTGTCTTTGACTGGGCGGCACCGGATTCGCCCGCGTTGTCCACGCTCTGGCCGGGTCCCGTCCCGAAGCATGGGGATTGCCCGATGCTGCGTCTGGCCGACGGCACCGTGCTCACGCGCCCCCAGGCGCGCGATCTGGCGCAGCGTCTGGGCCTTCAGACGAGCGCGCGCCTGGCTGACTACGACACGGTCATTATTGGCGGCGGGCCGGCCGGTCTCGCCGCAGCGGTGTACGGCGCCTCCGAGGGCCTGCGCACTCTGTGCATTGAGCGCGAGGCGCCGGGCGGTCAGGCCGGGACCTCATCCCGTATCGAGAATTATCTGGGTTTTCCCAACGGCGTGTCGGGCGATGAGATTGCGAGCCGCGCTTTGCAGCAGGCAAAGCGGCTCGGAGCCGAGATCCTGGTCACGCGCGCTGCGGTCCGCGTTGACTCGAAGACGCGCGATGTGCTGCTGGATGGCGAGGAGACTATCCATACGCGGACGGTCATCCTGGCTACCGGCGTCATCTGGCGGCGCCTGAATATCGAGGGATTCGATCGGTTCCTCGGAAAAGGCATCTACTTTGGAGCGGCGCAGAGTGAAGCAGGTGCGGCCAATGGATTGGACCTCTACCTCATCGGCGCCGGAAACTCCGCCGGCCAGGCGGCCCTGTACTTTGCCAACTATGCCCGCAAGGTAACGCTGATCGTCCGGGGCGATTCTCTGGAGAAAAGCATGTCCCGCTACCTGATCGAGCAGCTGCGCGGGAAGTCAAACGTGGCGGTCATGCTGCACTCTGAAGTGCAGGGCGTCCACGGCAACACTCACCTGAAGGCCATTGATATCCGCGACCGCACGAGCCAGGCGCTGTCCAGGCACGATTGCGGCGGCCTGTTCGTGTTTATCGGCGCCGACGCGGAAACCCGCTGGCTGCCGGAGGAGATCGCGCGCGATGCGCGCGGGTTCGTGCTGACCGGAGACGAGGCCGTGAAGGCCGGTCGCTGGTCGCACAGCCGCGATCCCTACCTGCTCGAAACGAGTGTCCCGGGCATCTTCGCGTGCGGGGATGTGCGCGCGAGCAAGGTCAAGCGTGTTGCAGCCGCGGTCGGGGAAGGCAGCATGACGATTGCCTTCGTCCACCAGTACCTGCAACACGCTGCCTCGTCCAGGTGAGCCCGGAGCGCCGCGGCTCGGCCATCCTCATTCGGCCTTGCCGAAGCGACGATCCAGGCTCAGGGCGCCGGCGCCATTGGCCACCAGCAGCAGGAACCCGCCGGTGATCGCGACGTTCTTGAGGAACATGATCATCTGGACCTGATCGGCGAAGTTGCGGTGAAACAGCAGCGCCGCCAGCAGCGTGAACCCGGCCAGCAGGAATGCGGTGATGCGCGTCTGCCAGCCCACGATGATGGCGAGGCCGCCCAGGACCTCGGTCGCGATCACCACCGGCAGCAGGGCGCCCGGAACGCCGAGCGCACTCATATATCCGGCGGTCCCGGCGTAAGCGCCGAACTTGCTCAGGCCAGAGAGCAGGAACAGGGAGGCCAGCAGGACGCGACCGCCGAGTTCGGCCACATTTCCAAGCGTGACTGCGCCCGAGTCCTTGGGTCTGATTGCGGAAACCGTCGACAGCGGGTCGCGGGCGCTGGCGGGGGAGAGGGTGTTCATGGCGGGCTCCTTGGCTAAACGATGTGATCTAGACTAGCCACTGGCATACCATCTGAGAAGACTATATAATTAGATAGAACCTATCGTCAGGAGCGATCGATATGCTTGACGGAATCACCCTCGATCAGCTGCGCACCTACATCGCCGCGGTGGATACCGGCAGTTTTTCCGCCGCGGGCCGGAAGCTCCGGCGGGCACAATCCGTCGTCAGTCAGACGCTGGCCAACCTCGAAGCCCAGCTGGGCGTGAAGCTGTTCGACCGCTCGGCGCGCTATCCGCGCCTCACGGACGAAGGGCGGAGCCTGCTGTCCGAAGCGCGCTCGGTGGCAGACAATGTCGATGGGTTCAAGGCCCGGGCGCGCGCGATGCGCGAAGGACTCGAGCCGGAACTGAGCGTCGCGATGGACGTGATGTATCCGATGGAGGCGCTCACGCGGGCAGCGGCGCACAGTCGCAAGACCTATCCGCACACACCGCTCCGTCTCCATGTGGAGGCCCTGGGCGCCGTCATCAAGCCGGTGCTCGATCGCAAATGCAGCGTCGGTGTCATCGGTTCGCTGCCGATTATTCCGGACGAGCTGCAGACCGAGCAGTTGATAGACCTGGCCTTCGTCACGGTCGTCGCTCCCTCCCACGCCCTGGCGGGGCGGCGGGGTGTGGTACCCGCCGCGGCCCTGGACAAGCAGGTGCAGCTGGTGCTGACCGACCGGACCGTGCTGACCGAAGGCCGGGACTTTGGCGTGCTCTCGCCGCTGACGTGGCGTCTGGCGGACCTGGGAGCCAAGCACGCTTTTCTCCGTGCTGGCCTGGGCTGGGGGGGCATGCCCCTGCACATGGTGCAAGCCGATCTTGACCGTGGAACGCTGGTCAGAATCCGCGTCGAGGGATTCCCGCGCGATCTGGTGATGCCGATGCGGGCCGTATACCGCAAAGATGCACCGCCAGGGCCGGCCGGCCGCGCCTTCATGGCCCAGCTCAAGCCCGCAAAGGGCACTACATGCGCAGCGTGATCTTCGACGTCGGCGGCGTCCTGCTCGACTGGAATCCGGGCCGGGTTCTGGAGGGCTACTACGCCGATGCCACCGAGCGCGCGGCGATGAAACAGGTCATCTTCCACCACGCCGACTGGGTGGAGTT
>DATFUG010000025.1:0-2177 GCA_035261025.1 Steroidobacteraceae bacterium
CGACGATGTGATCGACCAGGGCGGTGGCCACCTTGCGGTAGGTGGGTTCCGCGACGATGGGTTCAAACTGCAGGTTCATGCGGTCAGCCTGAAGATTTCCCGGCCGATGAGCATGCGGCGGATTTCCTGGGTGCCGGCGCCAATCTCGTAGAGCTTGGCGTCACGCAGGAGCCGGCCTGCCGGATAGTCGTTGATATAGCCGTTGCCGCCCAGCGCCTGGATCGCGTGCAGGGCCACCTGAGTGGCGTGTTCAGCGGCGAACAGAATGGCTGCGGCCGCGTCCTGGCGCGTGCGACGCCCGCTGTCGCAGGCGCGCCCGACGGCGTACACATAGGCCCGGGCGGCGTTCAGGCTGGCGTACATATCGGCCACCTTGCCCTGCATCAGCTGAAAACTACCGATGGGCTGGCGGAACTGCTTGCGCTGATGAATGTAGGGCAGCGTCACATCGAGCGCGGCGGCCATCAGCCCCAGCGGACCGCCGGCCAGAATTGCACGCTCGTAGTCCAGGCCGCTCATCAGCACTTTTGTGCCGCCGCCCAGCTCTCCCAGCACGTTGTCCACCGGCACCGGGCAGTCCTCGAAGACCAGCTCACTGGTGCTCGAGCCGCGCATGCCCAGCTTGTCGAGTTTCTGTGCGCTGGAGAAGCCCCGGAAGGTTTTCTCGACCACGAACGCGGTGATGCCGCGCTCACGGGATTCCGGATCGGTCCTGGCATAGACCACCAGCACGTCGGCGTCCGGACCATTGGTGATCCACATCTTGCGGCCCGTCAGCCGGTAATGATCGCCGTGGCGCACGGCCCGCAGCTGCATCGAAGTGACATCAGAGCCCGACTCGGGCTCGGACATCGCCAGGGCGCCCACGTGCTCGCCGGAGACCAGGCGCGGCAGATAGTGCGCGCGCTGCGCATCGGTGCCGTGGAGCGCCAGCTGATTCACGCACAGGTTGGAATGGGCGCCGTAGGACAGGCCCACCGCGCCGCTGGCGCGCGAGATCTCCTCCATGGCGACGATGTGCGCGAGGTAGCCCAGATTCGCGCCGCCCCAACGCTCTGGCACCGTCAGTCCCAGCAGTCCCAGGGCGCCCAGCTGCGGCCAGAGCTGGCGTGGAAACTCGTTGCTGCGGTCGATGGCGTCCGCCACCGGTGCGATCTGCTCCCGGGCGAAACGGCGCGCCTGGGCGCGCACCTCATCCACTGTGTCGCCAAGCCCAAAATCCATGTCACAGCTGTCCAGGACGCTCATGGCGGCTTGCCTCGCTCCTAATGATTGCGCTATTGTCCGACAATCAGGCAGTTCTTGGCAAGCTCATCCTCGCGAGGGTACGACCGTGTCGACCTACACCAGCGCCGTGAAGCCCAGCAGCCCGGATTTCCTGGCCAATCGCGCGGCCATGGAGGCGCTCGTCGCCGACCTGCGAGCCAAAGTGGCGCAGGCGGCGCTCGGCGGGGGCGCGGTTGCCCGCGATCGCCACCTCGCCCGTGGCAAGCTCCTGCCGCGCGAACGCGTCAATCTGCTCCTCGATCCGGGCTCACCCTTCCTGGAATTCTCGCAGCTGGCCGGCTTCGACCTGTACGGCAACGAGGCGCCCGGGGCAGGCCTCATCACGGGCATCGGTCGCATCTCGGGGCGCGAGTGCCTGGTGGTCTGCAATGATCCGACCGTCAAGGGCGGCACCTATTTTCCCATGACCGTCAAAAAGCATCTGCGAGCGCAGGAGATCGCCCGCGAGAATCGCCTGCCCTGCCTGTACCTGGTGGACTCCGGTGGCGCCTTCCTGCCGAGCCAGGACGAGGTGTTCCCGGATCGCGAGCACTTCGGCCGCATCTTCTACAACCAGGCCACCCTGTCGGCCGCCGGCATCGCGCAGATTGCGGTCGTCATGGGCAGCTGCACGGCCGGCGGCGCCTACGTCCCGGCCATGAGCGACGAATCCGTCATCGTGCGCAACCAGGGCACTATTTTCCTGGGCGGCCCGCCGCTGGTGCAGGCGGCCACCGGGGAGATCGTCAGTGCCGAGGAGCTCGGCGGCGGCGATGTGCATACCCGGCTGTCGGGCGTCGCCGACCACCTCGCGGAGAACGACGCGCACGCGCTGGCCATCGCACGCCGCGCCGTGGCCACGCTGGCGCTCGCCCCACGGAGCGAGCTGGCGCTGCGCGAGCCGCTCGAGC
>DATFUG010000026.1:0-6901 GCA_035261025.1 Steroidobacteraceae bacterium
GAGGGTCTGGAGAACGGCGAGGGCGAGACTGCCGGTGAGGCGGTCGAGCCCAACGGCGTGGGCGGCGCTGAGGATGCGAATCCACTGTAGCCCGCGACCTTGCTAGACTGAATGCTCCCTGGCCCCATTCTCGAACGACCGTCCATCCTATTGAGGAGCCCCGTGCGCGTATTCAATTTCTCGCCTGGTCCGGCCGTGTTGCCCCTGGAAGTCCTGGAGCAGGTCCGTGACGAACTGACCGACTGGCAGGGCCGCGGCATGTCCGTCATGGAAGTGGGCCACCGGAGCAAGGCCTTCGCGGCCTGCGCCGCGGAAGCCGAAGCCGATCTGCGCGAGCTGCTGACGATTCCGGCCCACTACAGGGTGCTGTTCCTGCAGGGTGGGGCGACGGCGCAATTCGCGGCCGTGCCCCTGAACCTGACCACCACCGAGAGCGTGGTCGACTTCGTCAATACGGGTCACTGGTCGAAGAAGGCGCTGTCCGAGGCGCAGCACTTCTGCCGCGTGAACGTGGCGGCAGACGGGGCGAGAGGCGACTACAATGACGTTCCGGCCGAGGACACCTGGCACTTAAGCCGCGGCGCGGCCTACCTGCACTACACGCCCAACGAGACCATTGCCGGCGTGGAATTCCCCTTCGTGCCGGGCGGCGCGGCGCCGCTGGTCGCCGACATGTCTTCGACGATCCTGTCCCGGCCCATCGACATCAGCCGCTTTGGGCTGATCTACGCCGGCGCGCAGAAGAACATCGGCCCTGCGGGTCTGTGCGTGGTCATCGTCCGTGAGGACCTGCTGGGGCGGGCGCGGCGGGAAACGCCGACGGTTCTGAACTACAAGCTCGTCGCGGACGAAGCGTCGATGCTGAATACGCCTCCGACCTTCACGTGGTATGTCGCCGGCCTGGTGTTCAAGTGGCTGAAGCGGCAGGGCGGCGTGGTACGCATGGGCGAACGGAATCGCGCCAAGGCCGAGAAGCTCTACCGGGCCATCGATGAGTCGGATTTCTATAGCAACCCGGTGGCGCGGGCATCCCGCTCCTGGATGAACGTACCGTTTACGCTCGCCAGGCCGGAGCTCGACAAGAGTTTCGTGGTGGCGGCGGGCGAGGCGGGGCTGGTAAATCTGGAAGGACACCGTTCAGTTGGCGGTATGCGCGCCAGCCTCTACAACGCGATGCCGCCCGAAGGCGTCGACGTCCTGATCGAGTTCATGCGCGATTTTGCGCGCCGGAACGGCTGACATGAAATACCGTGTCCTCACGCTCAACAGTATCAGCCAGCGTGGCCTGGAAAAGCTCCCGCCCCAGGGCTATGAAGTCGCCGCGGACTTAAGCCAGCCGCACGCGATCCTGCTGCGTTCGGCAAACATGCACAAATTCGCGCTCCCCGACTCGCTCCTGGCCGTGGCCCGTGCCGGCGCCGGCACCAATAACATTCCGGTGGCCTCACTCAGCGCGCTGGGCATACCGGTGTTCAACGCGCCTGGCGGCAACGCCAATGCGGTCAAGGAACTGGTGCTGGCCGGACTCTTGCTCGCCGCCCGCAACATCTGCCAGGCCTGGGATTTTGCACGCTCGCTCCAGGGCGACGATGCGGACCTCGACGTCGCCGTCGAGAAAGGCAAGAAGGACTACTCCGGCTTCGAGCTGCCGGGCCGTACCTGCGGCGTGATCGGCCTCGGGGCCATCGGTGTCGAGGTGGCGAACGCGGTACAGGCGCTGGGAATGCAGGTGCTGGGCTACGACCCGCAGATCACCGTGCAGCGCGCCTGGCAGCTGTCCTCCTCGGTGCAGCAAGCCCGCTCGCTCGATGACCTGTTCGCGCGCGCCGATGTGGTCACAGTGCACGTGCCCATCACCGAGCAGACCCGCGCACTGGTCAATGCTGCCCGCCTGAAGCTGATGCGGCCGGGCGGCGTGGTACTGAATTTCGCGCGCGCGCAGATCGTCGACGAGGCGGACATCGTGGCCGCGCTGGAATCCGGGCAGCTCCTCGCCTACGTCTGCGACTTCCCCAGCAATGCGCTCAAGGCGCAGCCGCGCGCCATCGCGCTGCCGCACCTCGGCGCCTCGACCGGAGAGGCGGAGGACAATTGCGCAATCATGGCCGCCGAGGCGCTGCGCGACTTCCTGGAGAATGGCAACATTCGCAACTCGGTGAACTTTCCGGAAACCCTGCTGCCGCGAATGCCTGGGACGACGCGCATTGCCGTCGCCAACCGCAATGTGCCGAACATGGTGGGACAGATCTCCACGCGCCTGGCCCGGACCAGCATCAACATTGCCGACCTGCTCAACAAGTCGCGCGGGGAGTTCGCCTATACGCTGATCGACACGGATGGCATCGTCGACGCGGCACTGGTCGCGGACCTCCAGCAGATCGAGGGCGTGCTGTCGGCACGCATCGTGGCCGAACAGGCCCAGGTGCTCGATGGCTAGCCGGCGCCGCAGGAGCAGCGGCCAGGCGGGCGCCAGGGCGCCGCTGGCGCAGCTACGCGCCGAAATCAATGCGGTCGATGAACAGCTGCAGGAACTGCTCAATCGACGGGCCCTGCTGGCGCAGCAGGTGGGCATTTCCAAGCACGCCGACGGGCACACGGTCGATTTCTACCGGCCGGAGCGCGAGGCCCAGGTGCTGCGTGCCGCGCTCGAGCGCAACGCAGGGCCGCTGCGGAACGAGGAAATCGCCCGGCTGTTCCGCGAGATCATGTCCGCCTGTCTCGCCCAGCAGGAGCCGCTCAAGGTGGCATTCCTGGGGCCAGAAGGCACCCATACCCAGGCCGCCGTGTTCAAGCACTTCGGGCATTCGGTGCGCGCGCTGGCGCTCAGCACCAGCGAGGAGGTCTTTCACGAAGTGGAGGCCGGCAACGCCGACTTCGGCGTCGTGGCGGTCGAGAATTCCTCCGAGGGCGCGATCACCAACACGCTCGATCGGTTCATCGGCAGTCCGCTGCATATCTGCGGCGAAGTCGAGTTGCGCATCCATCACTGCCTGATGGGGCGCATGGAATCGCTGCAGGCCATCGAGCGGATCTGCGCCCACGCGCAGGCGCTGGCGCAATGCCGCAGCTGGCTTGATGAGCACCTGCCCGGAGTGGAGCGCGTTGCGGTCAGCAGCAATGCCGAGGGAGCGCGCCGCGCACGCGACGAAAAGGACACGGCGGCCATCGCGGGCGACACAGCGGCGGAAGTCTATGAACTGCGCCTGCTGGTGAGCGAGATTGAGGATCGCGCCGATAACACCACGCGCTTCCTGGTCATCGGCCGCAAGATCCTCGCACCCAGCGGCGCCGACAAGACCACGCTGCTGGTCTCCACGCGCAGTACCACCTCGCCCGGCGCCTTGCATCGATTGCTGGAGCCCCTGGCCACCAATCGCATCAGCATGACGCGCATCGAATCGCGCCCGTCCCGCCGCGGCAAGTGGAACTACGTGTTCTTCATCGACGTCGAAGGACATGCCAGCGATGCGCGGGTGGCCCGTGCCCTGAAAGGACTGAAGGCGCGTGCCTCGCTGTTTCGGGTGATTGGTTCCTATCCTCGCTCGGTACTGTGACGTGAGCACGGAAAAGGCGCACCCGGGCCGGCTGGCAACGGCGGCGGTGCGGGGTCTCTCGCCCTATGTGCCGGGCAAACCGATCAGTGAACTGGAGCGCGAATACGGCATCCGTGATGTCGTCAAGCTGGCTTCGAACGAGAATCCCTACGGCCCGAGTCCGGCGGCCCTGGCGGCGATGCAGGCGGCCTTGGGCGACGTCTGGCTCTACCCGGACGGCGGCGCGCATGAATTCAAGGCTGCCCTGGCCAGGCGCCTCGGCGTCCCGGAAAACACGCTGACACTGGGCAACGGCTCCAATGAACTGCTGCTGCTGCTTGCCGAAGCCTTTCTCACACCGCAAAGCGCCGCGGTCTGCTCGCAGTTCGGCTTCGCCATCTATCCTCTGGTGATCCGCGCCACCGGCGCGCGCTGCATCGAGGCGAGAGCGCTGGGCGCACACACCGCCATGCCCTATGGACACGATCTGGCGGCCATGGCGGCTGCGATCACGCCCGAGACCCGGCTGGTGTACATCGCCAATCCGAACAATCCCACCGGCACCTGGGTGGAGCTCGCAGCCCTGCGCGAATTCATTGCCGCGCTCCCATCTCACGCGCTGGTGGTGCTGGATGAGGCCTACCTCGAATACGCGGCCGTCAGCGGCCTGGGCGATGGCCTGCAGTGGCGCCAGGAATTCCCGCAACTGGTGCTGGTGCGCACCTTTTCCAAGGCTTACGGCCTGGCCGGTGCGCGCGTGGGCTACGCGGTCTCGCACGCGGAAGTGGCCGACGCGTTGAACCGGATTCGACCCGCGTTCAATGTCAGCAACCTCGCGCAGGCGGGAGCGGCGGCGGCTCTCACCGATCTGCCGTACGTCGAAAAGGCCGCGCGCCTCGTGGTCGCCGAACGTGAGCGCATGGCCGCGGCGCTGCGCGCGCAGGGTGTGCCGTTTGCGCCTTCAGCCGCGAATTTCCTGATGGTCGACGTCGGGCCGCGCGCGGCGCACATCTACGAGCAGTTGCTGCGCGGTGGCGTGATCGTCCGGCCCCTGGGCGGCTACGGCCTGCCGCAGCACCTGAGAGTCTCGGTAGGTCTGCCCGATCAGAACGATCGCCTGCTGCGGCTGCTGGGCGAGCTGCTGCGGGCCGCATGAGCGAGCTGCCGCGCAGGCGCTACCTCGCTGCACCGGTCAGCACCGTCGGCGGTACCTTGAGTGTCCCGGGTGACAAGTCCGTTTCCCACCGGGCGTTGATGCTCGGTGGCATCGCCGCTGGCACGACGCGCATCAGGGGATTTCTCGACAGCGCCGATTGCCTGGCCACCTTGAGCGCACTGCGCGCCCTGGGCGTGCGCATCGAGCAGCCGGGGCGGCAGGAGATTGTGGTCCATGGCACCGGTCCGCCGGGCCTGCGCGCCAGCGCCGCGCCCCTGGATCTGGGCAATGCGGGGACGGCGATCCGCCTGTTCATGGGTCTGCTGGCCGGCCAAAGCTTTTCCAGCACGCTGATCGGCGATGAATCGCTGATGCGCCGTCCGATGGAGCGGGTGGCCCAGCCGCTGCGCCTGATGGGCGCTCGCATCGACACACGGGAGGGCCGACCACCGGTGCTGCTGCACGGTGGCGCATCGCTGCAGGGCATCGACTATGCCTTGCCGATGGCCAGCGCCCAGGTGAAGTCCGCGATCCTGCTTGCGGCGCTCCGCTCGCGTGGCATCACGCGGGTCAGCGAACCGGCGCCGACCCGGGATCACACCGAGCGCATGCTCGCCGGCTTCGGCGCGCAGTTGCAGCGGCAGGGCGCGACGGTTGAATTCGCCGGCGGCCAGACCCTGCGTGGCACGGAAATCCAGGTGCCCGGAGATTTCTCTTCCGCGGCATTCTTCATCGTCGCCGGGTGCCTGGCGGCTCCCACCGGTCTGACCGTCCGCGGCGTGGGGGTGAACCCCACGCGCACCGGGTTGCTCGACATGCTGCGGCTGATGGGCGCGCGCATCAGCGTGACGCCGCTCGCCGCGGCCGGACCAGAACCGCTCGCGGACATCACCGCCTACGCCGGTGCGTTGCGCGGCGTGGCGATACCGCGGGAGTTGGTGCCGCTGGCCATCGACGAACTGCCGGTGCTGTTCATTGCCGCCGCCTGCGCCGAGGGCGAGACCCTGGTGACTGGAGCCGAGGAATTGCGGGTCAAGGAGAGCGATCGCCTGGCGGCGATGGCGCAGGGTCTGGCCGCCACCGGCGTGCAATGCGAGCTGCTCCCGGACGGACTGCGCATCCAGGGCGGGGGGTTGCGCGGCGGGCGCGTGGACAGCCACGGCGATCATCGCGTGGCGATGTCTTTCGCAATCGCCAGCGTGCGCGCACGGGAGGCGATTGAAATCACGGACGTCGCCAATGTGGCGACCTCGTTTCCCGGCTTCCCCGGTGCGGCGCGCCGCGTCGGCCTGGCCCTCGATGAGGGAGGCAGTTCCTGATGTCGAAGCTCCCCGGCGTACCGGTCGTGACGATCGACGGGCCCAGCGGGGCGGGGAAGGGTACGGTCAGCCGCCAGCTGGCGGAGCGACTGGGCTGGCATCTGCTCGACAGCGGCGCCCTGTACCGGCTGGTGGCACTGGCTGGACTCAAGGCCGGGCTCGCGCCCAACGATGAAGCGGGCCACGTGCGGCTGGCGGGGGCCCTGGAGCCCCAGTTTGGGCTGCGCGAGGATGGTTCGGAGCGAATACAGCTGGCCGGGGAGGACGTCACGGCGCCAATCCGGAGCGAGGAAATTGGTGCCGGGGCCTCCCGGGTTGCCGCCTGGCCTGCGCTGCGCGCGGCCCTGCTCAGGCGCCAGCACGCCTTCGCCCGGCCGCCCGGGCTGGTGGCGGACGGGCGGGACATGGGCACGATCGTGTTCCCGGGCGCCCCCCTCAAGATCTTCCTGTCCGCGACGGCCGAAGAACGGGCCCTAAGGCGTTATAACCAGTTGAAAGGAAAGGATTCTGCTGGTAACCTTGCCGCCCTTTCGCGTGAGATAGCAGCGCGGGACAGGCAGGATGCGTCCCGCCTCGTCGCTCCGCTGGTGCCTGCCGGGGACGCCGTCATCATCGATTCCACGCCGCTTACGGTGGCACAGGTGGTCGATGCGGTCTGGCGCCTGGGTGTGCAGCGCGGAATGTGGAAGGCTGGAGCCGACCGTCCCTAGGGGTCGTCGTTCCAGACTGGACGGGTCAGGCAAGGACGCCACACCCGATCGTCAATAAACCCGCGGTGGTGCCGGATGCGCCAGCGGCCAGCCAAGCACGCCGCAAGCGCGTGCGAGAGTAGACATGACCGAAAGTTTCAGCGAGATGTTCGAGCAGAGCCTGGCGAATCAGCGGATTCGCCC
>DATFUG010000027.1:0-5784 GCA_035261025.1 Steroidobacteraceae bacterium
AACCATGTCTGCATGGATTACGAGCCGTTCAAGGTGAGTTACACGGCGGGCCAACCCTATGTAGGGGCAACGCTCTCGATGTTTCCACCTGCCGGCGAAACCCACATGGGCAACTTTATCGCCTGGGATGGCAAAACCGGCAAGATCGTCTGGTCGAACAAGGAGCTGTTCTCGGTCTGGTCGGGTGCACTCGCTACCGCCGGTGGGGTGGTGTTCTATGGAACGCTTGAAGGCTACCTGAAGGCGGTCGATGCCAAGACGGGCAAGGAACTCTACAAGTTCAAGACCCCGTCCGGCATCATCGGCAACGTCACAACCTATGAGCAAGGCGGCAAACAATACGTGGCGGTACTGTCCGGCGTCGGCGGTTGGGCAGGCATCGGCCTTGCGGCGGGGCTGCTGTCCCCTGAGAGTGCAGCTGAATGGCAGGGCGCTGCAGGCCGTGCAGCGGCAGGCCGTGCATTGGAGTCCGCCGAGAGAAACGTGGACACCGCGGGCCTCGGCGCCGTCGGTGGCTATGCTGCCCTTAGCAACTACACCGCGCTTGGCGGAACGCTCACGGTGTTCGCGCTGCCGCAGTGAGCTAACTAGCAAATCGTCCCGGCGCGTGGATCCACTCCACGCGCCGGCTCGTTGTGGACTCGAACGTCGAGGACAAGCTCTTGCACACAATCTGGTTTGTAGCTGCCACGATAGCCGTCGTGGCATCTGGAGGGTTCGCTTTCGCCGAAGACGCCGTTGATCCGACTGCAGTCAAATCCGAGGACGGCAAGTATCTGGACAAGGAAGGAAACCCGACCTTCAAGGTCGCGCCAGACGGTACCGTCGACTGGTATACTTACTCCGGGTACCGCCGTTATCATTCGGAATGCCACGTCTGCCACGGTCCCGATGGCGAGGGGTCGAGCTATGCGCCTGGGCTGAAAAATTCAGTCAAGACGATGAGCTACGGTGACTTCCTCGCAGTGGTCGCAAGCGGTCGCAAGAATGTCAGCACTTCGCAGGGGAACGTCATGCCGGCGTTGGGCGACAACCCGAATGTCGCCTGCTACATGGACGACCTCTACGTCTATCTTCGTGCCCGCGCCTACGACGCGGTGGGGCGCGTGCGGCCCGCGAAGCATGAAGACAAGCCTCCCACCGCGCAGCAGGTGGAGGATTCCTGCATGGGCAAGCGCTGATCGAAGGGCGCGTCCTCAGACACTTGATAATTCGTCGATGCCCGGCTGGAGGCCCGATCAACAAGGAGAAGACGGCGATGACAAATGCCGCGCTGCACCGCTGGCTATTGATTTCGCTTCTTGCGATTGTTGCGACGCTTATCGACCGGGAGGTCTCGCGAGCGCAGACTACTGAAGGTACCGATTTGTCGATCGAACTGGTCGATCCAAAAGTGTTGAGAGTATGCGCCGACCCGCGCAATTTGCCATTCTCCAACGAGAAGGGCGAAGGATTCGAGAACAAGCTTGCCGAATTATTTGCCGAGAAGCTTCAGAAGAAGCTTGATTACATGTATTTTCCACAGGCGGCCGGTTTCGTTCGGATGACGCTTGTCGCCCATCGTTGCGACGTCATCATGGGTTTCCCTCAGGGCGACGACCTTGTCCAGGGCACCAATCCCTATTACCGCACGGCCTACGCGCTGGTCGCCAAGCAAGGCAGCGGCCTTGATCAGGTCGCGGCACTTGAAGACCAACGTCTCAAGGGCAAACATATCGGCATCGTTGCCGGTACGCCGCCTGCTACCAACATGGCAGCCTACGGCCTGATGACGAATGCCAAATCGTATCCGCTCATGATCGATACGCGCTTCGATTCCTCGACGGTGGCAATGATCAATGATCTGATGTCAGGGGAGATCGACGCCGGCGTTCTGTGGGGACCGATGGCAGGATATTATGCCAGGTGGGCAAACCCGCCACTTCACGTCACACCGCTCGTCAAGGAAACGTCGGGGCCGAGGCTTGCTTATCGCATCGGTATGGGTGTTCGCCCCGCCGATCAGAATTGGAAACGGCTGCTCAACCGTCTGATCCAGGAGAACCAGCCGGCCATCAACAAGATACTGCTCGACTTCGGCGTACCGTTACTCGACGAGAACGATAGGCCGATCAGCGCGGAGATAACGACGAAGCGGCCATGATGTGGAAGCTTGCGGCCTTGATCACCGCTACGCTAACTCTAACACCGCTGGCGTGCGCCCGGGGGGGCAATAATGAAACCCTGCTTGTAATCTACTGCCAGGCCGATTGTTGGATGTCGTGGAACGCCGCAAAGCAGGCATTGTCCTACGGATATACCAATGTGGCCTGGTATCCCGAAGGGACCGACGGTTGGCAGCGGGCCAACTGCCGCTGGCGGATTCGCAGCCAGATCGCGGGCAGGTGAGGAGGCGTCATTTCCCCGCTAACGACAGTACCAGCGGGCGGCGACCGGCATGCATGCGGGTTACTCCATCTCCTGCTGGATCGCGCGGCCGAGGGCAAATAGGCGCTGGTCAATCGCAGTAGGTACCTCGCACACGAAATTGATCACCCGGCGACGATCCTCGAAAATTCGCGTCTCCCATACCAGCTGGTTGCCGAGTTCCTCAATCTTGGCCTGATCGGGCGGGGACGCATCCTGCAGGGCATGCAGCGCCGACGTATCGCTACGAATCTTGTCCGCTGCTTCGCGTTGCTTGCGGGTTACTCGTTCAAGCCCGCTCATGACCGACGAGCGCTGGGCGTTGAGCGTATCAAACAGGCCGGCGAACAGCAGCTTGCCTGTCTCGCTTTTTTGGGCAGCCGAGTCCGATAGAAATTCCGTGATCATTTTCTCCGCTTCATCGAGCGGCGTCCGGCGCGCGGCAAGGCGCGGCACCAGCGCGCTTACCTTGGCGTTATCTTTCCACCTGCTTGCGGCATCATCGAGAGTTGGACCATTCCAGACCGCGGCGAGCGAGATTTCAGGCACCTTGGCCTGGGCGCAGGGCCAGTCGGGATAGCGCGGATCGGCGGCAAAGCTGCGATCAACCGCTCCAGCGACCGCGAACAGTACGCCGAGCGCAGCCAATAATCTCATGTCTCGCCTCCCGCGGGCCCGCGGCGGCTGAGGCCGCGCGACGGATCGTAGGCGAGCACGGCGCCGATCATGAAAATTGCCGTGCAGCCGCAAACCACCGCCAGGGAAACCCAGTTCATTTTCCCGTACAGCGCAAATCGTATCAATTCGACCGCATGGGTGAACGGATTGATCTGGCAGATATAGTATAGCATCGGGCTTCCTTCCTGCACCCGCCACAAAGGGTAAAGAGCAGAGGAAGCGAAAAACATCGGAAAGATAACGAAGTTCATGACGCCGGCGAAATTCTCGAGTTGCCTGATGCCGGAAGAGATCAACATGCCGAGCGATCCGAGCATCAACCCGGACAGCACCAGCGCGGGCAGGACTGTGAGGTAGCCGATCGGCAGCGGCTCGATGTCCCAAAACCATGCGATCAGCAGGAACCCATATACCTGAAGAACAGAAACCGCGGTTCCCGCAAGAAGCTTGCAGAATAGCAGATACCATCGCGGCATCGGGCTTACCAACAGCGTGCGCATGTTGCCCATCTCGCGGTCGTAGACCATAGAGAGCGACGACTGCATCCCGTTGAACAGCTGGATCATCGCCAACAATCCTGGCGTGATGTAAACCTCGTAGAGAATGTAGGTTTCGTATGGCGGGATGATGGAAATGCCGAGCACCTGGCGGAAACCGGCGGCGAAGATGAATAGCCACACCAGCGGTCGCACCAGCGCCGAAACAAAGCGTTCACGCTGGTGGACGAAGCGCAGACCCTCGCGCCACACGATGCCGTTCAGGCATGTGAGATATTGCGCAAATGAAAATCCTGCCGGCCTCTCCTTTACGATCGCCGAGTTCATGGCGCTGCACCCCCGGTCTCTGGGGTCGTCCCGGTCAGGTGCATGAATGCGGAATGCAAGTCTCGCGCCTTGGCCTCCGCGACGACGCGCACGACCTCACCTTTTGCGAGAATTCGCCCCTGGTGCAGAATTACGAGATCGTCGCTGGGCACGATTTCATCGAACAGATGCGTGGCCCATAGCACGCCGATGCCTTGCTCGATGACCAAACCCCGAACATGGCCGAGAATGTCGGCTCGCGCCTTGACATCTAGTCCGACTGTCGCCTCGTCGAGCAACAGAAGACGTGGCCGGTGCAAAAGTGCCCGCGCAATTTCGAGTCGCCGCATCTGTCCGCCCGAGAGGTCGCGCACCTTGCTGCCGGGGCGGTCGGCAAGGCCGATACGCGCGAGCACTTCACCAGCGCGCAAGCGGGCCCCGCGCCGGTCTATGCCGTGCAGGGCGGCATGATACAGCAGGTTTTGCGTGACCGAGAGATCGAGGTCGAGGGTGCGTGGCTGGAACACCACGCCCAGCAGGCGTAACGCTTCGCCAGGCTCCTGGCCGATGTCATGGCCGAAGATACTGACGCGTCCGGCTTGGACGCCGAATAGCCGCGTGACCAGCGAGAACAATGTGCTTTTACCGGCGCCGTTGAGGCCAAGCAGCGCCGTGAAGCTTGCCGGCGCGACCGTGAAACTGACGTCGCCGAGTGCTTGGCGGGGCCCATAGCAATGGCTAATGCCTTCGATCGCCAGCGCGGCTTCGCCCGAATAGGACCGGCCGTGAAGGCCAGTTGTCGCCTTGTCGCCAGCGATGGACACGTCGGGCTTCATCGTCATTGCTTTGCGATTGTGATGCCCCAAGGCAGTTCGCCGACCTGAATGGTCTTGATCACCTTGAGCGCCGCAACGTCGATAACGGACACATCATTCGATACGCCATTCGTGACCAAAAGGAATTTTTCGTCTGGAGTAAAGGCCAAATGCCAGACTCGCTGCCCCACCAGCAGATATTTGGTGACCTGATGGCTCGCGGCATCGACCACTGCGACACGGTTGGCAGGCCCGAGTGCTATGAAAGCGGTCTTTCCGTCGGCAACGATACTGATCCCCACCGGCTGGA
Source organism: Steroidobacteraceae bacterium (assembly GCA_035261025.1). GTDB lineage: Bacteria > Pseudomonadota > Gammaproteobacteria > Steroidobacterales > Steroidobacteraceae > FEN-1191. The sequence goes on from DATFUG010000027.1 coordinate 5,013, forward strand.
TCGCTTCCTTTCGCATACCCGGAATATTGAATGTGATCTTTGTTGTGATCGTCTGCTTTGCCGGGTCGATGACGGCGACTGTGCCGCCGATCTCTGAGGAAACCCACAATTCGGAGCCATCGCGTTTGAATTCGGCAAACCGTGGTCGCGCATCGACCAAGACACTTGCGACGACCTGGCGCGCCGCGGTATCGATGAAGTGCGCCATGTTGGTCGTCTCGGATGTGTTGATGAGAAACCTTCCATCCGGGCTGATCGCCATGCCTTCGGGCTCGACGCCGACCTGGACGTCGCCCACACGCGCGCGCCTTTCGATATCAATGATGGTGACCGTGTTGTCATTCTCGTTGGCGACGTAGAGAATCTTGCCAGCCTTGTCCTGGACAAAGAGTTCGGGATCGGGACCTGAGGGCAGCGTGTCCACCACCTGCTGAGTTGCGGTATCGATCATCTGGATGGTGTCATCATCGCCAACCGCCACCAGTACGAACTTGCCGTCCCTAGTGAATTCGATTCCGCGCGGCCGCTGGCCGACTTTGATGGTTTTGATAACGGCCCACTTGTCGGTATCGATCACCGAAACAGTGTTGCTCTTTTCATTGGACACATAGGCGACAAAGGCCCTGGCGGGCAGGGTGCCCACAAGCCAGACGGCAATCCCGGCAACCAAGAAATGACGCCACATGCGAGACCCTCCAATCGCCTTTCACTGCAGCTTGCACCTGGTTTCGGGTTGATCCACGCCGAGCGTATCGAGTTCCGAGACCTGATG
>DATFUG010000028.1:0-2633 GCA_035261025.1 Steroidobacteraceae bacterium
GGCGGCACGGGGATCTGCTTGACGCGCGGCTGATCGATCCCGACCGTCAGCACCAGTCCGCCGAACAGCGAGGGCGCGATATTGTCGACGTGGAGCGAGCCGCTGGCGACCTGCTCGCCCTGCATCGCGTACTTCAGCAGCTCGAGGTGGCTGCGTGGTTCAGGCAGTACGGCATTGGCCGCGACCACCGCCGCCACCGCCGATGCGGCCGAGCCGCCGAGTCCGGAAGCGAGCGGAATGCCCTTGTCCAGTTCCAGTTCAAACCCGAAGGGCAGCGCGAGTGCATCACGCATCGCCTGCAGGGCACGACCCGCCGTGTTCCGGGCGGCATCGAGCGGGAGATCGGCGACCACGCCGCGAATTGCACTGATGCGCACACCGGCCTCGCTCGTGCGCCGCACCGTGGCCTTATCGCCGATGGCGCCGATCGAAAAGCCGAGAATATCGAAGCCGATGGCCACGTTGCCCACGGAGGCGGGCGCAAAGGCGCAGGCGCTCGCGCGCGCAGCGCTCACAGGCGCGCACCCAGAAAAGTCGCGAGCCGCAGCAGATCCGCGAACACGCCGCCCGCCGTCACGGCAGGGCCGGCTCCAGGGCCTTGAATTATCAATGGGTTATCACAATAACTTGATGTCACATATCGCACGACATTGTCGGTGAGCGCCAGGTTGGCGAATGGGTGTTTCGAATCGAACTCGACGAGCCCGACCGTCGCTTCGCCCTTGGCATCGACACGCCCGACGTAGCGCAACACACGGCCGCGCGCCTTCGCTTCCGTGTAACGCTGCGCCACCTTCGCATCATAGCGTGGCAGCTGCTCCAGAAACTCCTCGCTGCTGGCGCTGACGAGATCATGGGGCACGAGGCTCTCGACCCGCACGTCGCGCATCTCGAGCCCCAATCCCATTTCGCGGCCGAGGATGATGAGCTTGCGTGCCACGTCCATGCCGGACAGATCATCGCGCGGATCCGGCTCCGTATACCCGCGCTGCTTGGCATCGCGGACGATGGCCGAAAAGGGCTGCGTGCCGTCGTAGACGTTGAACAGGTAGGCCAGCGTGCCGGAGAAAATGCCCTCGATGCTGGCGATCTCATCGCCGGTCTCGCGCAGATCGCGCAGGGTCTGGATCACCGGCAGGCCCGCGCCGACCGTGGCCTCGTAAAGATAGTGCGCACCGCTCCGGCGCCGCGCGGCCTGCAGGCTCTGGTAGTAGCTGAGCGCGCCGCTGTTGGCCTTCTTGTTGGGCGTGATGACGTGCACGCCGGCGGCCAGCCAATCGTGATAGCGCAAGGCGACCGATTCATTGTTGCTGCAATCGATGATGACCGTGTGCGGGAGGTAGTCCACCCTGACGTGCGCCAGGAAGCGCTCGTAGTCAGGCTCCAGGGGATTGTTCGCCAGCTGGGCGCGCCAGCGATTGAGCGCGATGCCCTGTGCCGGGAGCGCCATCTGCCTGGAGCTCATGATGCCGCGCACCCGCAGATCGATGTTGAACTGCTTCGCCAGCCGCTCGCGCTGGCTCGCGAGCTGATCGAGCAGCACCTTGCCGACCGTGCCTGGCCCGATGATCCCGATCGAGAGCGTGTGCGGAGACAGGTAGAAACCGGCGTGCACGGCGCGCAGGGCGCGCGTCGCATGCGTTTTATCCACCACCACCGAGATATTGCGCTCCGAGGCGCCCTGGGCGATCGCGCGCACGTTGACGTTGGCCGTGCCCAGGGCGTTGAACACCTTGGCGGCGACGCCGGGCATGCCGGCCATGCCATCCCCCACCACAGCGAGGATCGCCAGTTCGGCGCTGACGTCAATGCTCTGGATCTGGCCGTCGGCGAGTTCGCGCGCGAAGGCTCCCTCCAGCACCAGCCGGGCGCGTGCGGCCTGGCCGGCCGGAATCGCACAGCAGATCGAATGTTCGGAACTGCCCTGCGAGATCAGGATGACCGAAATATCCTCATCGCGCAGCGCGCCAAACAGGCGGTGTGCAGTGCCCGGCACGCCGATCATGCCGGCGCCCTCGAGGTTGACCAGCGCCACATCGTCGATGCTGGTGATGCCCTTGACCGGCTGGCTGGATTGCGGGTGGGCGCAGATGAGGGTGCCGGATTTTTCCGGTGCAAAGGTATTGCGGATCCAGATCGGAATATTGTGTCCGAAGGCCGGCGCCATGGTCTGCGGATGGATGACCTTGGCGCCGAAATAGGCGAGTTCCATGGCCTCGTTGTATGAAAGTGTTCCGATGACCTGCGCATCCGGCACGCGGCGCGGATCGGCCGACAGCACCCCGTCGACATCCGTCCAGATCTGGATCTCGCCGGCCGCCAGCAGCGCGCCGAAAATCGAGGCGGAATAGTCGCTCCCGTTGCGGCCCAGCGTGGTCTGGATGCCGGTCGCGTCGCTCGCGATGAATCCGGTGATCACCAGCGTACCGGCGTCGGGCTGCAGCAGGGCCTTGAGCCGCTCGGTCGACAACGGCCACTGGATCGCCGGGCCGAGGGACCCCCACTCCGCCACGACGCAGGCGCGGGCGTCGATCCACTGCGTGCCGCGGCGCTTGCCCCGGTGCTGCAGGTAGCGCCAGAACAGCCGGGAAGACCAGATTTCCCCATATCCTGACACCTTGTCGCGCACATGC
>DATFUG010000029.1:0-5407 GCA_035261025.1 Steroidobacteraceae bacterium
TCACCTACGCGCAGGTCAACGATCACCTGCCTTCGGAGATCGTCGATCCGGAGCAGATCGAAGACATCGTCAACACCATTAACGACATGGGCATTCCGGTGTACGAGAAGGCACCGGACTCCCAGTCGCTCCTGGCTTCCGACCCCGCCTCGCCCGCGGACGAGGAAGCGATCGAAGAGGCCGCCGCCGCGCTGGCCGCGCTCGACGCCGAGCTCGGCCGCACCACCGATCCGGTGCGCATGTACATGCGCGAGATGGGCACGGTGGAACTGCTGACGCGCGAGGGCGAGATCCGCATCGCCAAGCGCATCGAGGAAGGCCTCGACGCCGTGCGCCTGGCGCTCGCCAGCTACCCGGCCACGCATGAATTCCTGCTGCACACCTACGAGCAGTTCAAGGCCGGCCAGGCGCGCATGGTCGATCTGGTCGTGGGCTTCATCGACCCGAACGCGCCGGACGTGATCGCGCAGCCGCAGAATCCGACCAAGGTGGTCGAGATCGTGGCTGAAGGCCGCAAGCCCGATGAAGAGGAGGCCGAGGACGCCGACGCGGACGAGGAGGTCATCGACACCGGCCCCGATCCGGAGGAAGTCGCGCGCCGCATGGCCGCAGTCCGCAAGCACCTGAACACGGTGCTGGCGGCGCTCGCCAAGCAGGGGGGGGATGACCCGCGTACCCAGAAAGCACGCAAGCGCCTGGCCGATGAATTCATGGAGCTCAAGCTCTCGCCGCGCATGTTCGACGCGCTGACGGCGCAGCTGCGCTCGCATATCGGAGAGATCCGCCAGATCGAGAAGGAGATCATGATCATTGCGATCCGCGACGCGGGGATGCCGCGCAAGGATTTCATCAGCACCTTCCCGAAGAACGAGACCAGCGCCCGCTGGATTGCCCGTCACGTCAAGGCCGGCAAGAAATATTCCGCGCCGCTCGCCCGCCTGAAGGACGAGATCGAACGCCGCCAGAAGAAGCTCCAGCAGCTCGAGGTCGGCTTTCACCTCTCGATCAGTGCCATCAAGGACATCAATCGCGAAGTGTCGATCGGCGAGGCGAAGGCCCGCCGCGCCAAGAAGGAGATGGTCGAGGCGAACCTGCGCCTGGTGATCTCGATCGCCAAAAAATACACGAATCGCGGCCTGCAGTTCCTGGACCTGATCCAGGAGGGCAACATCGGCTTGATGAAGGCGGTGGACAAGTTCGAATACCGCCGCGGCTACAAATTCTCCACCTACGCCACCTGGTGGATACGCCAGGCCATCACCCGCTCGATCGCCGACCAGGCGCGCACCATCCGCATTCCGGTGCACATGATCGAGACCATCAACAAGCTTAATCGCATCTCGCGGCAGATGCTGCAGGAGATGGGCCGCGAGCCGACGCCCGATGAGCTGGCGGTACGCATGGAAATGCCCGAAGACAAGGTGCGCAAGGTGCTGAAGATCGCCAAGGAGCCGATCTCGATGGAGACGCCGATCGGCGACGATGAGGATTCACACTTGGGTGATTTCATCGAGGATACGTCGGTCACTTCGCCGATCGACCAGGCGACCAACGAGTCGCTCAAGGAAACCACGCACTCCGTGCTCGCCCAGCTCACGCCGCGCGAGGCCAAGGTGCTGCGCATGCGCTTCGGCATCGACATGAACACCGACCACACCCTCGAGGAAGTCGGCAAGCAGTTCGACGTCACCCGTGAGCGCATCCGGCAGATCGAGGCCAAGGCGCTGCGCAAGCTCCGGCATCCGAGCCGCAGTGAGCAGCTGCGCAGTTTCCTGATGGACGATTGAGGGAAGCCGGATCGCTGACAGCCGGCTAGCGGCAGCTGGACCCTTGCGAGCTCCAGTCCTGGATGAAGCCGACGCGGTCGACGACCACGCTCAGGGTGCAGTTCTGGCCCTGGTTGGCGTTGACGAGGTAGACGCTGTTTCCCTTGGCATCCGCCACGACGCTCTTCTGTTCTTTCTCGTGCCCTGTCCAGCGCAGGAAATCGCTGTAGCGCTGGCCGACCCAGTCATCCATCCGGTGTCCGAAGGTCGCGCAGCCCGACAACATGGCGTACACCACCGCGATGCCCAGCAACTGCAAGCCACGACGCACGCCGTTGCGTGGGTGTAGAAGTCCGGTGAGTTCCTGGTTCAACGCAGCTCAGCCTTCCTGGACAGCGACTGGATGTGGGCGGTGATTCGGTTCGGATCATGGGCGCATTGCTCCGCAAATGTTGGGCTATTTTCCCGGTTTGAGACCGATTTCCAGAGTTATGCCCCTGGTCTCCGTCGTCTACGGGCGACACTTTGGGGTCAATGGCTCCGGCACCGCCGTCGTCGAAATGAAACCGCTGCAGGAAATCTGCGGTGCTAGCGCGTTGCCGTAGAACGACTCCAAACCCGCCGGCTAGGCCTTGATCCGCGCCATTGCCGGGTCGTACAGCGGTCCCAGATGCAGCTGGCACGGCACGCGCTCAGTGGCGACTTCCAGTTCGTATTGCCCGGAGAGCAGATACTCGCGATCCACGCCGGCCGCGCGGCGCACATAGCCGTAGCCAATGGCCTGGCCGACGGTGTGCCCGTAGCCACCGCTGCTCAGCCAGCCGACACGCTCGCCATTGCGGTAGACGGTTTCCCGGCCGAGCAGCTGGACTTCCGGATCACCGACAGTGAACGCGCACAGCACTTTTGGCAGCGGCAACTTATTGCGCTCGATCAAGGCTCCGCGGCCGAGGAAGGGTACACCTGACTTGAGCTTGACCGCCCAGCCCAGACCCGCCTCGAAGGGGCTGTAATCCGGGCCGATGTCGGCGCCCCAGGCGCGATACCCCTTTTCCAGCCGCAGGCTCTCGATCGCGCGATACCCGGCATTGCTGATGCCGAAAGCGGCGCCTGCGCGCATCAGCGCGGTATAGACCGTCACGGCAGATTCGACCGGAACATGCAGCTCCCAGCCGAGTTCGCCCACGTACGTGACGCGCAGCGCGAGCAGCGGGGCGCCGGCGACCTCCAGGCGACGCGCCTGGCCGAAGGGAAACCCGGCGTTGCGCAGCTCATCGCCCGTCAGCGTCTCCAGCACGCGTCGCGCCTGCGGTCCCATGAGCGCCAGCACGGCGTTGGCGGGCGTGGCATCGATGAGACGGGCGTCGAGGCCCGGTGGTATCTGCCGCGAGATCCAGTCGAAATCATGAATCGCAAAGCCGGTGCCGGTGACGATGTAGTAGGCGTCCGCCGCCACGCGCGCCACGGTGAGATCGCACTCGATGCCGCCCCGTTCATTGAGGAGCTGCGTGTAGATGAGGCTCCCGACAGGACGGGCGACGTCGTTGGCGCAGATCCAGTCCAGGGCCCGCTGCGAATCGCGCCCGATGAGCTGAAACTTGGCGAAGGAGGTCTGATCGAAGAGCGCCACGCGCTCGCGCGCGGCCTGGTGTTCGCGCGCGACGGCCGCGAACCAGTTCGGGCGGCCGAAGCGGTAGACATCGCGCGCTTCCTCGCCCGCCGCCGCGAACCAGTTCGGCCGTTCCCAGCCCAGCTTCTCGCCGAACACCGCGCCCTGTTCCTGCAGCAGGGGGTACAGCGGCGAGCGGCGCAGCGGCCGGCCGCTCGCGTGCTCCTCGCCCGGCCAGGCGATGGTGTAGTGCTTGCCGTAGAGCTCAAGCGTGCGGCTGCGCACCCAGCCGATGTCCGCGTGCGGCGCGCCGAAGCGCCGGATGTCGACCGGCCACAGATCGAGCGGCGCCTCGCCGCCGACGATCCATTCCGCCAGCATCTTGCCGGCCCCGCCACCGGAGGCAATGCCGAAGGCGTTGAAGCCGGCGCCGACATAGAACCCGCTGACTCCGGGCGCCGGTCCGAGAATGAAGTTACCGTCGGGGGTGAAACTCTCCGGCCCGTTGATGAGCTCCTTGATGCCGGCCGAGGCGAGCGCCGGCACACGCGGGAGGGCCAGTTCGAGGAGGGGCTGGAAATGATCCCAGTCGGGGGGTAGCAGCTGGAAATTGAAATGGTCCGGAAAGCCCTCCGTCGCCCATGGCCTCGGATTCGGCTCGTAACCACCCATGACGAGACCGCCCACATCCTCCTTGTAATAGGTGAGCCGGTCCGGATCGCGCAAGGTGGGCAGGCCGCGCCTGATTCCCGGAATCGCGTCCGTGATCAGGTACTGGTGCTGCACCGAGACCAGCGGCACGTTCACGCCCGCCATCGCACCGACCTGGCGCGCCCACTGGCCGGCGCAGTTCACGACCACTTCGCATTGCACCCGGCCGCGCTCCGTGCGGATCGCCCTGACGCGGCCACGCTCGAGCTCGATGCCGAGCACGTTGGTATCCTCGAAGATACGCACGCCGCGCAGTCGCGCACCCCTGGCGAGCGACTGCGTGATGTCGGAGGGATTGACCTGGCCGTCGGTCGGCAGGAAGGCGGCACCCACCAGATCGGAGATATCCATCAGCGGCCACAGCTGCTGCGCCTCGCGCGGCGTCAACAGCTGCATCTCCAGGCCAAAGGAGCGCGCACTGGTGGCCTGGCGCTTCAGTTCGATCCAGCGCGCCTCGTTGCAGGCGAGGCGCAGGCCACCGTTCATCTGCCAACCGCTCGCCAGTCCCGTCTCCGCCTCGAGCGAATTGTAGAGCGCGACCGAGTGGCCCAGCAGTTGCGTGACGTTCGCGCTGCTGCGCAATTGCCCAACCAGGCCGGCGGCGTGATGCGTAGAGCCGGAGGTGAGCTTGTGCCGCTCGATGATGATGGTGTCGGTCCAGCCCAGCTTCGCCAGGTGATAGGCCGTCGAGCAGCCGACAATGCCGCCACCGATGACGATCGCGCGCGCCTGCGCCGGAAACTCAGCCATGGTGTTGCTGGAACTGCTGCCAGCGCTGCTGGTAGCGCTGCAGGTAGTCACCCGTATAAGCGGCGTAGTCGAAATCCAGGGTGGAGGTGAGCCTGGAGAGGGCGCCCCACAGCGACTCGCGCAGCAGCGAGGCGCACTGCATGGCGGCGAAGCCGCGGGACATCGAAGCATCCAGGCCCGTACCAAAATAGCAGGTCAGGAGCCGCGTCTCGAGCTCAGGCGTGAATGCGTTGTTCGAGGCCAGATTGGCCAGATCAAACAGCGGACTGTTGAAGCCGGCGTAGTCCCAGTCGATGAGCCAGAGGCGCTGGCCGTCATCGATGAGATTGGCGGCGAGCAGATCATTGTGGGCAAAGACAATCGTGACCGGTCCAACCGCGCGCTCAAGCTGCCGGGCCTGGTCGGCCAACGTCTCGAGTGCAACGGCGATAGGATACTCGCGCCGGGATTCGAGCAGGCGCAGGTACTGGCGGATGACCTGGAACACCCAGAAAATCAGTGCCGGCCCTTGCAGCTGGCGCGGAATCTCGTGGTGACAGCGCTGTAGCAGCTCGACGATGCGCTCCAGCTG
>DATFUG010000030.1:0-16879 GCA_035261025.1 Steroidobacteraceae bacterium
ATCCGGGTCCTGTACCTGTACGCCGACGCGTTCCAGGGACAGGGGCTGCTGGAAGCTCGACCGGAACTGTATCGGACCTTTGTCCGCCGGCTTCATGGCAACGGGCTGCGCGCCTATGCGCTGCTCGGTTCAGCCTACCTGCACACGGAAGAGTACATCCTGCCTGAGCGCCGGGCGGCTGCTCTGGCGATGTTCCGGCGCGTCCTGGATTACAACGCGGCCGCCAAGCCGGAAGAGCGGTTCGACGGCATCAATCTCGACATTGAACCGCATGTCCTCGATCAGTGGGCGCAGCAGAAGATGCAGCTGCTGGGGCAATTCCTCGAGCTCGGACAGGCCTTCATGGAGCTGAAGCGGGCCTCTGGGCAATCACTGCCCGTCGGGCCGGCGATTCCCTTCTGGCTGGATGGCATCGAGCTGGACTGGCACGGCACGACGAAGCCAGTCAGCGAACAGGTGATCGACATCTACGACTATGTCGCGCTGATGGATTATCGCGACCATGCCGACGGCCCCGATGGCATCGTCAGCCTGGGCACCGACGAAATGGAATATGCAAACCGGCGCCACAAGAAGGTGGTCATCGGCATCGATTTCTCGCCGGGCGGAATTCAGAAGACTTCATTCGATCACCTCGCTGAGGCGGATCTGGAGCGGGAGCTGGCGCTGACAGAGCGGGCGTTTCGCGAATCTCCGGCCTTTGGCGGATTCGCGCTTCATCATTTCGGGGCTTACCAGCGCTGGCTGGAACGCGACCGGCACGGCGCCAGCGCCGCGGCGGATGTTGCGGTGCCCTAGGGACCATCGCGCCAGCACTGTTCTGATAGACTCGCCAGATGCGCGCTGCGCCCGTCGGTCCTGTTGTGATTGGAACATAGGAGCCACCCATGACTAGTCTCAATCGTTGCACGGCGCGGATGGGAGTAGCCCTGATTGCCCTCGCACTCCTGGGCGGCTGCGCGACCGAGTCGCACCAGGCGCTGGAGGTGACAAAACCCGCAACGGCCGCATCCGCCGCGTCCTACGCCGGAACCAGGGCCGCACTCGCGGTCGGTAACTTTGATAACCGCTCCACTTACATGCGCGGCATATTTTCCGATGGCGTCGATCGCCTGGGTGGCCAGGCCAAGACCATCCTGATCGGGCACCTGCAGGAGACCGGCAGGTTCAACGTCATGGATCGCGACAACATGGCGGGCCTGGCCGAAGAGGCCAAGCTCAACGGCAAGCAGCAGACGCTCCATGGCGCCGATTTCATGATCACGGGCGACGTGGTCGAGTTTGGCCGGAAGGAAACAGGCGATCAGCAGCTGTTCGGCATACTGGGCAGCGGCAAGAAGCAGACCGCTTACTCCAAGGTCACGCTCAATGTCGTCGATGTGCTGACCTCGCAGGTGGTGTATTCCGCTTCGGGAGCCGGCGAGTATGCGTTGAGTGATCGCGAAGTGATTGGCTTCGGCGGCGCTTCGGGCTATGACTCGACGCTCAATGGCAAGGTGCTCGATCTCGCCATTCGCGAAGCGGTGGATCATCTCGTGGCCGGCGCAGAGCAGGGCAGCTGGAGGCCCGCCAAGGCCTCTCAGTGAGGATCGCTGCGGCGTTAGCTGCGGCGCTGCTGGTGGGGGGCTGCGCCACGCAGCCCAATCTCTACGCCTGGGGCCGGTACGAGGACCTGATCTACACGACCTATGCCAGCCCCGGGAGCATGCCCCCCGAACGGCAGGTGGAGGCGCTCGAGCAGGATTACCAGCAGGCCCGCGCGAACAACCAGCGCATGCCCCCGGGCTGGCACGCGCACCTGGGTTATCTCTATTCCGAGCTGGGCAAGCCGGACCAGGCGAGGCAGGAACTGCAGACGGAAAAGGCCGAGTTTCCGGAGTCGGCCGTGTTCGTTGACCGGTTGCTGGCCAATCTGTCGAAATCATGAGCACCCTCGCGCGATACCGGCTGCTGACAGCGGCGCTGCTGTTGATCCTCGGCGGCTGCGCGACGATGCAACCCTACGATTACAGCAACTACTACGCGCATCCGCCACGCTCGATCCTGGTGCTGCCGCCGCTCAATGAAAGCACGGCCGTCGAGGGCACCTACAGTTACCTCTCGACCGTCACGCAGCCGCTGGCGGAGCTGGGGTACTACGTTTATCCAGTCGCCGTCATCGACCAGTATCTGAAGGCGAACGGCATGCCGACGGCGGGGGAGATGCATCAGATTCCACTCGCCAGGATCGCCGAGATCATTGGTGCCGACGCCGTGCTTTACGTCGATCTCAAGCAGTATGGCAGCAAATTCCAGGTGGTCAGCAGCAATGCCATCGTGACGGTCACCGCGCAGCTGGTCGACACGCGCACGGCAACGGTGCTGTGGGCAGGCTCGGCCACGGCGCAGAACAACAGTAATTCAAACAATTCGGGCAACTTCCTGGCCCAGCTGCTGGCCGCAGCGCTCGTCCAGGCCATCAATTCAAAGGTGGACGTCTCGCACGGCGTATGCCGGCAGGCCAACGCGCAGCTGTTCTACCGGGAAGGCCGCGGCCTGCCATACGGGCCGTACAGCCCCAGGCACATCGCGAAGTAGCGGATCCACGGAAAGGCGGACACGAGCCTTCCAGCACGCCCACCAACGGCCCGCCCGCAATTCGGCGGCACTGGCGCACAATGGATTGCGCACCCGGGGTTGGTCGGGTGGCTGGACCTGTAAAAGGAGTAGTCATGCAAAAGCGCAAACTTGGAAACAGCGGCCTGGAAGTCTCGGCGATCGGACTCGGCTGCATGAGCATGAGCTTCGGCTACGGGCCTCCGGGCGACAGGCAGAAGATGATCGAGGTCGTCCGCACAGCCGTCGCGCGCGGCGTGACCTTGTTCGACACGGCGGAGGTTTACGGCCCCTTCGCCAACGAAGAACTCATTGGCGAAGCCTTGGCACCGTTCCGCGGGCAGGTGACGATCGCCACAAAATTCGGCTTCCGGATTGTCGATGGCAAGCAGGCGGGCCTGGACAGCCGACCCGAGCACATCAAAGAAGTCGCGGAAGCCTCGCTAAAGCGCCTGAGAGTCGAGGCGATCGACCTGTTCTACCAGCACCGCGTGGATCCCGAGGTGCCGATCGAAGAAGTCGCGGGCGCCGTGAAGGAGCTCATCAAGGCCGGAAAGGTCCGGTACTTCGGGCTGTCCGAGGCGGGTATGCAGACGATCCGCCGCGCTCACGCGGTCCAGCCCGTCACCGCTCTCCAGAGCGAATACTCGCTGTGGTGGCGAAGGCCGGAAACCGAAGTCCTGCCGGTCCTCGAGGAGCTCGGCATCGGTTTTGTTCCCTACAGTCCGCTCGGCAGGGGCTTCCTGACGGGAAAGATCGACGAGAGCACGTCATTCGACAGTGCGGACTTTCGAAATCTCCTCCCGCGCTTTGCACCTGAAGCCAGGAAAGCGAACAAGGCGCTGGTTGACCTGCTCATCGCAATTGCGGCACGCAAACAGGCAACAGCCGCCCAGATGGCACTCGCGTGGCTGCTGGCCAGGAAGCCGTGGATCGTGCCGATTCCCGGAACCGTGAAGCTCCAGCGCCTCGAGGAGAACATCGGCGCGGCGTCGCTGGAGTTGACCCCGGACGATCTTCGGGAGATCGAGACTGCAGCGTCCGCTGTCACTGTGCAGGGCGATCGCTACCCGGAGCACCTGAATCGCATGGTTGGGCGCTGAGGCGGCTATGCGAAGCCCTTTGGACTGCTCGTGGGCCAGTTGCAATACGATTGACGCAAGGGGCGAGAGCTGTTCTGTCGATTCTAATGGAAGAGGGGATAACTGTCGGCTTCCACAAGTTTAACGGAGCGCAAAATGCCAGAGTTTGTCGAGTGGGACAGCTTCTACGTCATAGTCGGCTCAGCTGCCGGAGCCCTGATCGGACTGCAGTTCGTCGTCATGACGCTGATTGCAGAGCGGCCGCCACAGGGCGCGAAGGAGGGCACGGCCGCATTTTCGACGCCGACGATCGTGCACTTTGCCACCGCCTTTTTTCTGTCTGCCATACTGCGCGCTCCATGGCACACGATTAGTACCGTGGCCGTTCTTTGGGGTCTCGTGGGCATCGGCGGAATTGCGTACACCGTCGTCGTGGCCCGACGCATGCTGAGGCAGTCGGCCTACAAACCGGAGTTCGAGGATTGGGCATTTCATGGCGTATTGCCGTTCATTGCCTACGCCGCGATCGCGGTAACGGCCCTCGCTGCGACCTCTCATCTCAACGAAGCCCTGTTCGGCGTCGGCGGCGCCCTATTGCTGCTGCTGTTCAGCGCCATCCATAACGCCTGGGACGGCGTTGCCTACCAGGTACTGGTGGGTAGGCGGAGTGAAAAGGACTGAATGTCCACTTACGAAGATTGCAGTGCGTCCCTGAAGCCGGATAGCTAACAGATCATTGCGCCGGAATAGACCCGCCGGCGCGCACAGCCCGTTGAGCACGAGAGCGGCTCGCAGCCACCCAGGCAGGCGAACGCTCGCGTTGAGCGGTCGTCCGCAAGGGCTTCAAGCGCGCGGATGGCGCACAACGAATGGCGCGTCGGCGCGCCGCAGTGAATCGTGCCGCGGGCCGCTCGAAAGCGTTGTTAGAGGGCAAAGGTGTCATCTTGCGAGCCAGTAACCTGGGCGGCGGCGGTGATGCGCCACTGCAATGACTTCAATCGAGTCAGAAAGGCTGAGATAGACCACGCTGAATGGAAAATCGCGCATGATGTACCGCCGATACTTGCCATGTATTCGCGGCCAGCGCTGCGGCGCCACTCGGATCGCTAGAATGGCGGCGTCTACATCGGAAAGAAACCCCTCTGACACTTCGGGGTTGCGTTCAAAGTACCAGATACGTGCCGCCTGCACTTCGTCTGCGGCAAATGGATGAAGGCGAACCGGAAGGTTAGCCACGCGTGGTGCGAACCAGGCGTTCCTTTACCACTTCCCACGGAATGCTTTGGACGGCCCCGGATTCGAGCTCTTTGGCGCGACGCTCAATCTCAAGGCGCCAGGCCTCTTCAACGCCTTCCTCGACATCCGAATCGAGGCTACGTATGAGAATACCAATCAGCTCAGCCCTATCTGATTCCCGCAGCGATAGGGCCTTCTGAAATATGTCGTCTCGTGTAACGGCCATCGCTTAATCCTACCAGCATCGATGATCAGGCGAAACTGCGCCCTCTAAACCCAGCGACACGAGCGCGGTCTGGTGAACAGCATCGAGGAGTACCGGGCGCTGCGCGCGCGTACCGCTGAGCTCGTGAATGAGGCGTTGCAGGCGGCGCACTCGCTGGTCCGCGTCGATCATCGCACTCTCGCCGCGCAGGGGATTTCGCGCGAGCCGCAGGCGCATCTGCCCTGGGGCGCATGGCGGGACGAGAAGCGCGGCGTGTACAGCGAGATTGCCGAACGCGTGCGCGAGCGGTACCGCGAGCGCGTACAGGCGCAGGCCGCGAAGTTGCATTCCGCAGAACCACAAACCGTAGAGCCACGAACTGCAGAGGGGCATGTCCCGGCCGCGACGCTCAGCATTGAAGACATCCGTCTTCACGCGCGGGAGGAATGGCTGCGGTTACGCGCTGCACGGGAGCTGGCGCGCGGGCAGCGTGCGCAGCATCACCCTGATCTGACCAAGGGCCGGGAAGATGATCTCGCTCTGTAGGCCGTTGCTGCACTTCAGTGCCTGCTACGTCTATTCGCCACGAGGTGTCACCCCTGCAGCGCATGGATCGAGGCGGCTGCGCGAGCGGGTCAAGGGTTGCGATGCAAGTTGGCTCGCGCGCTATGCCATGCGAGTTCGCGAGCAAGCATTCGAGCACCGCCAGTTCGGGGACCTGTTTGGTCCAAGCGTCATCCTGATTCCAGTTCCGTGCAGTATGCCCTCGTCCTGCGAGACGTCATGGGCAGCCGGGCAAATTGCTCTGGCCCTGTTGCAGCAGGGTCTTGCCGCGGCCGTTTGGACAGGACTGCGACGCCAGTGCGCAGTGCGCAAATCGGCCACAGCTCCATCCATTGGCCGGCCGACGGTTGCCGAGCACTACGAATCCTTCGTGGTCGATTCATCGCTCCGGGCGCCCGGGCGGATCGCGCTGGTCGACGACGTGGTCACCAGGGGCCGGACGTTGCTGGCGGCGTCGATGCGCATGCACGAGCGGTTTCCATCTGCTCAGCTCGGCGCCTTCGCGCTGGCGCGCACGCTGGGTCTGGTCCCAGACATTGAACAGCTCGTCGATCCCTGCAGGGGCGCGATTACGTGGACGGGGAAGGATGCGAGGCGGGATCCTTGAAGTTGGGGGTTGACTCGGTGCCGGAACCTGGACCCTTAGTCACGCGGCGGAATCTGGCCACGGTGATAGACCACGGTGGTGGGCCAAACGGCGCGGGAGCGCGTGGTCTTGGTCGCCAGTGAAAAGTGATCAAAAAAGATAATAAAAACAATTCGTTATGCCATGCAAATCCGTCATCACCGTGTGTTCGCATACGGTCCCACCGTGGCATATACTAATGTATATGCCACGAAGTTTGGAGCCAGCCCATGCGACGTACAGCCAAGATTTTCATGAATAATCGCAGTCAGGCGGTTCGGCTGCCGAAGGAGTTTCAGTTCAACACCTCTGAGGTGTTTATTCGAAAAAAGGGTGACGAAGTGATTCTGTCCGCTCGCCCTACCGACTGGCTTGCCTATCTCGTCTCAGGACCAATTGCCTCGAATGAGTTCATGGAAGGGATTCCGGATTTGCCAGTACAGGAGCGCGAACCCTGATGACAGAGTACATGCTCGATACGGATATATCGTCTTACATCATGAAGCGTTCTAATGACTCTGTTCTGAGAAAATTGCAAATGATTCCAATCGATGCCGTCTGTATCTCCGTCATCACGAAGGCGGAGCTGCTGTTCGGGGTAGAAACTTCCTCCCGGCGACAGCAGGATCATATTGCCCTCGAAGAGTATCTGCGGCACGTCGAGGTGTTGGCGCTTCCTGACGAAGCAGCCCTTCACTATGCCCAGATCCGCGCGGCGCTCAAAGCGCGTGGAACAATGATCGGCGCGAACGATCTCTTCATTGCGGCGCACGCCCGTTCACTCGAGCTTACGCTCGTGACAAACAACACCGGCGAATTTGGTCGCGTCCAGGATCTCAACATTGAAAACTGGACTGCATAGGGTCGATAGGGCCTAACGACCGAACTTTCCATAGTTCGAGAATCGACGAACATCAGGCTGCCGTTTGACGCTGACATCCAGGCACGCCGCCGCGATGCAGTCGGCGTGGCCGAACACGAATGGTGGGGCAGCTCGGGAGTCAGCCGTCGCTACGCAGCACTGCTGCGCTTGGAACCCCGAGTGGTGCAAGCGAGCGCCACTGATTGCGAGGGCGGGGTGGTCTACCTACAACCTCGTTGACGCACGAGCGATAGCTGGTTGCACGGTGGGAGAGTGTTGGTCGAGGATGCGCACCTTGGCTGTCTCGTACTCACCTGCAGGCAGCACTCCGATTTCCTTGAGGCGGACATGCTCGCGCATCTCGTCGCGGAGGTGCTCCGTCCTGGTGCGCCGGCGCGCCGCCGACGCCAGCTGAATGTGCGCCGCGAGCTTTGCCATGAACTGCCGAAGGACCCGGAAGGTTCCAAGGCCGCCGGCGCATTCCAGCAGTCGCGCCGCCCCGTGGGTACTGAACAGAATCACTGTTTCAGTCGTCCTGTATACACTCAGGAGCGTCGCGAATTGCCACACCACTATGACGGTGATACAGATCGGGACAAGCCAATTGTGCTGCCGCCACGGCATCTCTGAGGAATAGATCCGCGAAGCGAGCGCTGACGCCAGGGTAATTAACAGCAGCGAGAAGGTGATCCATCGCCACGCGATGTGCCTGAACCGCCGTGGCCCATCGACAAACCGCAGATCGAGGACGTACTCGAGCAGGATGGAGCGCGAGCGCGAGCGTACCGCAAGATAGTAATAGTCGAAGATCTCGAGCCGCAGGACGCGTCTGCGAATTCGGCTGCGGAACTCGATTCGCGCGTGGACCGTCCGCGCGTCCTGAAGGCCCGGCACCTCCCGGAAGTCCGACTCGAGCAGGATGTGTTCTGTCGTTTGCATCCGGGCGACGCTCGCGTACATCTTTCTTGATGGATCCTAATCACGCACCGCGGCTGCTTTCCGAGAACTGCGTCCCGCCGGGAGAACGGTGTCCTCATCAAGACATAATCCGCCGGCTTTCTGCCGCCGGCATACACTCTACTGAACTGGCCCTTATGGTGCCGGCCGGATGAGCCGTGGCTCGTCAAACTCGAGATGGTTAACGTATGGCGCCACCGGATGACTGACCATCCGAATCTGGGGATGGGTATCAAGGAGCCCGCTCGCATCGGCTACCGTCGAGCGGAGCCAGGTGTCGTAGTCTTCGCGGCGCAGGATCGCGGGCATCTGGCCCGTCGTGTTGTCGATTTCCGCCATCAGCGTATTGGCCGGTACTGTCACTAGCGCGCAGCTCTCGACGACATCGTCATCGTCGGTCACCGAACGCTCCCAAAGTACCGCAACTCCAAACACGAGACGGTTGACCAGCCGCACGTAGTACGGCTGGCGGTATCCCGACTGAGTGCGCTGCCAAACATAAAAACCCGCGAGCGGCACGATGCCGCGCTGTCCATTGAACCAAGCGGTGCGACAGCCCTCCGAGGTCAGAAGGGCGTTGCCGCGAACATGTGCGTTCCCGCGTCCCGCGAAGTCACCTTTCGCGGACGGCGGCACGAGACCCCACCGCATCATCACGCCCTCCGATTCGCGCTCGTGCATGCGAACCACGGGAATGCTCTGGGACACGGCAACGTTGAATCGTACAGAGAACTGCCACCAGGGATGTGCCACGGAAAGGTCGCTCTCCGCGTCCGCCCGGTCCGGGATTACCAATCGCTCGCTCATCGAGCGCGAGCGTACGACTAATCAGCTGAGAGCGGGAAATGTCCGCGCCCAGCGACAGCGCGGTCCTTCGCACGGATCTGACCTTTAAGTGCCGCTTGGCATCTATTCGCGGCGGAAGGAAGGGCGTGGTGAAGATGAGCGGTGGTGCGTGCGCAGTGAATTGACGCGCAGCGCGCCCGTCAAGCGTCGGCCGACGAAGGATCAAACAGCAACCCCGTAACGAGACCATGCTGTTCGCATTTTCGGCGAAGGGGCATGCTGGCGCTGACACTCGGTGTTGCCAGAGGCGACACCCCGCGCGTTGGACCGGCGCAAAACTCCAATTTCAGTGGTCGAGGTGAAGCGAATTGTGCTGTTCCTGCGGTGCCAGTCAGGGTACGAGTAAAAGCAGCAAAATCAGCGCATTAACTCCATTAGCGGCGTGCGCATGGCAGTTCCCCGGCAGCAGGCTGCGACAAATTGCACAGGGAACACGGAGCACCGATTGAGCAGAGCCGGTTCGCGTGACCGCTAAATCAAAGTACGGCTCCAGGGTAGCCAAGCCGGCCGTGCTGGGCAGGTTCGCATATCATTCGCCGCACCGCCTGACTTCTCTGGTTGTTGGACATCTACGCGTTGTGCCCCTGACCACAATCTCCCGCACCTGGCCGCTGCTGCTCGGCATGGGCGTGCTGATGCTGGGTGCCGGCCTGCAGAGCACACTTCTCGGCATCCGTGCGACGCTTGAGGCATTTCCGACGGTAGTCACTGGCATTGTCATGGCGTGCTACTACGTCGGCTATCTTTTGGGCACCATCGCCGCGCCGCGCCTGATTCTTAACGTGGGGCACGTGCGCGTGTTCGCTGCCCTCTCGGCGGTTGCTGCAGCGGCGACCCTCGTTCAGGCTGCCTTCGTGCACCCCGTGTCGTGGGCCGCCATGCGTCTGGTGACAGGACTTTGCTTTGCGGGTATCTACGTCGTCGCGGAAAGCTGGTTGAACGGGCTCGCGACGCGAACAAACCGCTCCAGGCTGTTCGCCGTCTACATGGTCGTTTTGTATGTCGGTCTTGGTGGTGCGCAGTTCCTGCTGATTCTGTCCAGTCCTGGAACCTCCGCGCCATTCATGCTGGTGTCGGGCCTGATCTGTCTGGCGATGGTTCCGACCCTGCTGTCGTCACAAATGACCCCGGAAGTCGTCGTGCCGCGCGCCGTTCCTTTTCGCGAGCTGTACCGACTTTCGCCCCTCGGCGTCGCGGCGGTCATCGTAGCAGGCGTGATTAGCTCCATCATTTTCTCAATGGGTCCGGTATACGCCCGGCTCGAGGGCCTGGACACGACGGCGATCGCGACGTTCATGGCCGTCAACATATTCGCTGGCGTCGCGACACAGTACCCCATAGGCACGTTGGCCGATCGCTGGGATCGCCGCGCGGTGCTTGCTGGCGTTTGCGCACTCGCGACGGCGGCGGCAGGGGGCATCTTCGCGTTTCCAGAAATGCCGCGCGCTCTCTTTCTCGCACTGTCGGCGGTGTTCAGCGGGCTGGCCTTGACGATCTATTCGCTTGGCATCTCGCACGTCAATGACCGGCTCGAGCCCGCACAGATGGTTGCTGCAAGTAGTGCGCTGCTGCTTCTCAATGGCGCCGCGGCAATCCTCGGGCCTGTGCTAGCCAGCGGGCTGATGTCCGTTAGAGGACCTGCGGCGTATTTTGCGACGCTCGCGACGCTTAGCGGCGCGCTGACCCTGGACTGTCTGTGGCGCAAGAGTCGACGCGCGCCAGTGCCGCAGGTCGATAGAGGCCCATTCATCAGAGCACAGCCGCAGCCGTGCGCGTCCGTCAGCGAACCAACCTGGCTCGAGTCGCGAGTGGACGGGCCATCTGTGAAGGCGAACTAGCGTGCTTCGAACAAGCAATTGTCTTCTGTGACGCTGTGACGGCGGAGTGCCAATCCCCGACGTCCATGTGCCAAATGCAAGAATAGAAATTTTAAGAAACCAGAATATGGTCGGGGTGACAGGATTTGAACCTGCGACCTATACGTCCCGAACGTAGCGCTCTACCAGGCTGAGCTACACCCCGATTCCTGACTCACTCAATGCTGGCGTTCGACGGCGAAGCGGGCCAGTGCGGCAAGACCGTTGCGGAACGGCGTCTCCGGCAGTGCCGCGAGGGCGGCAATCGCCAGATCGGCCTCGGCCTGCGCGAGCCGCGCAGTGTACTGAAGGCCTCCGGTCGATTCAATTGCACCGAGAATGGCGCCGAGCTGCTCGCGCCCACCGTGCTCGATGGCGGCGCGGATCAGGTCCGCCATGTGTGGATCCGCCCTCCGCAGCGCGTGGATCAGCGGCAGGGTCGGTTTGCCTTCCGCCAGGTCATCTCCGAGGTTCTTGCCGCGGGTTTCGGGATCGGACCGGTAATCCAACACATCGTCTATCAGTTGGTAAGCCGTGCCGAGGTGCTTGCCATAACGCGCCAGGGCCTGTTGCACAGCCGGTGCCGCACCACTGACGACCGCCGCGACCTCGGCACCGGCCTGGAACAGCTGGGCGGTTTTGCGGTGTATCACTTCCAGATACCGCTGCTCTGTGGTGTCCGGATCGCGGGCATTCATGAGCTGCAGCACTTCACCTTCGGCGATCACATTGGTGGCCTCGGCCATGATCTCGATGACGCGCTGCGAGCCCACGGCCGCCATCATCTGGAAGGCGCGCGAATAGACAAAGTCGCCAACCAGCACGGTGGCCTGGTTGCCAAACACCTCGTTTGCGGTGTCGCGGCCGCGCCGGAGCGCGGACATATCGACGACGTCATCGTGCAGCAGGGTGGCCGTATGGATGAACTCGATGAAGGCCGCGGCCTGCACATGCGGACGCGCCACGCCCGGTCCTTCGCTGTCACTGATGCCGCAGGCGCGGCCGGAAAGCACCACCAGTAGCGGGCGCATGCGCTTGCCGCCGCCGGCGATGATGTGTTCGGCGACCTGGCCGACCAGCGGCACAATGCTGTGCAAACCGGTGCGGATGGCCATATCGACCGCGTCGAGGTCCGGCCGGACCAGGGCCCGGATCGCCTCCAGCGCCGCCGCCGAGCCCGTATCGGGGCCTGACCCCGCCAGCGAGAGTGCCTCAAGGGCCTTGCGGACAGTATTCAACTCTCTGTTTCTCCAAGGAAAACCCGGTTTGACCCGCAAGGCAGCGCTTGAGTAGAATGCGCGGCCTTTTCTATTAGTGCCCGCCTGCGGCGGGTACCGATCATACGGAGCCTTTTAGCCAAATGTACGCGGTCATCGCCACGGGCGGCAAACAGTATCGGGTGGAGAAGGACGGCGTGCTGCGCATCGAAAAGCTCAGTGCCGAGCCGGGTGCCACCGTGGAATTCAACGACGTGCTGCTGATCGCCGATGGCGAGAAGATTACGGTCGGCAAGCCGATGCTCAAGGGCAGCAAGGTGCTGGCCACGGTCGAATCCCACGGCCAGGGCGACAAGGTGGCGATCGTGAAATTTCGTCGCCGCAAGCACTATCTGCGCATGAAGAACCACCGCCAGCAGTACACCCAGGTGCGCGTCACCGGTATCAGCGCGGCCTGATTGTTGGAGTCACTGATCCATGGCACATAAGAAAGCAGGCGGCAGCACGCGCAACGGCCGCGATTCCCACAGCAAGCGCCTGGGCGTAAAAGTCTTTGGCGGCGAGCAGGTGGTGGCCGGCAACATCATCATCCGCCAGCGTGGCACCAAGGTGCGGGCAGGCGAGAACGTCGGCGTCGGGACCGATCATACGCTGTTCGCGCTCAAGCACGGCCGCGTGGTTTTCCGCCGCAAGGGCGAGGAACAGCGCATGTACGTGAGCGTGCAGGCCGAAGCGGCAGCGGAGGCAGCCGGCGTCGGGCGCTGATCGCAAGGCCCGGATTGCTCCTGCACTGAACCCCGGCTCCGGCCGGGGTTTTCGTTTTAGGTCCGCCACGGCGGACGGGTTGCAGGTAAGCTGGCCGGATGAAATTTGTCGATGAAGCAACCCTGCGGGTGCAGGCCGGCAACGGCGGACGCGGTTCAGCGAGTTTCCGGCGCGAGAAATCGGTGCCCTTCGGTGGACCGGACGGCGGCGACGGCGGCCACGGTGGCAGCGTCGTGCTGCGTGCGGCCGAGGGGATCAACACGCTGGCCGACTTTCGCATCAACCGCACCTATCGCGCGGGCTCGGGGGAGGGCGGTTCGGCCAACGGCTGCACCGGACGGAGCGGCGAGGACCTGATCGTGCTGGTCGCAGTGGGCACCGTGGTGAGCGACGAGCAGTCCGGCGAAGTGCTGGGGGACCTCAAGGTCGCCGGACAGGAGCTCAAGGTCGCCCAGGGCGGCAAGGGCGGCTGGGGCAATACGCGCTTCAAGAGCAGCACCAATCGCGCGCCCCGTCAGTTTGGACCGGGCCTGCCCGGCGAGAAACGGGCCCTGGCGCTCGAGCTCAAGGTGATCGCGGATGTCGGACTCCTGGGGCTCCCGAATGCCGGGAAATCAACGCTGATTCGTGCGGTTTCCGCGGCGCGGCCGCGGGTGGCCGACTATCCGTTCACGACGCTCCACCCCAATCTCGGCGTGGTCTACTGCGGGCAGCACCGCAGCTTCGTCATGGCCGACATCCCCGGCCTCATCGAGGGCGCGGCGGAAGGGGCGGGCCTCGGGCATCGCTTCCTGAAACACCTGCAGCGCACCGGCGTGCTGCTGCACCTGATCGATATGGCGCCGAGCGATCCGGACGCCGATCCGGTGCGCGATGCGCGCGCCATCGTCGCGGAGCTGAAAAAATTCAGCAAGGACTTGGGCAAGAAGCCGCGCTGGCTGGTGATCAACAAGAGCGACCTGCTGCCCGATGGGGAGGCGGAGGCGCGTGCCCGCAGCATCGTGCGGAGCCTGCGCTACAAAGGTCCGGTGCACCTGATCTCGGCAGCGACCGGAAGGGGCACGCGCGAGCTGGCCGAAGCGGTCATGAATTTCCTCGATGAACGCCGGGCCACCGGGCGGCGGGTGGTGGCGCATGCGCAATAGCAAGGTGCGCCAGCGCATTGCCGCGGGCAAGCTGAAGCTGCGCATCCGGGACCTGCGCAACCTGGGCACACGCTCGGAGCAGATTCTGGGAGTAATCGGCATCCGCACTGCCGATGAGCTGCGCCGGCAGGGCGCTGTGCGCACCTTTGCCGAGCTCAAGCGCGCGGGGTCGAAACCGTCATTGAACATGCTGTGGGCGCTGGCCGGCGCGCTCGAACCCTGGCCGGAGGGCACCCATTGGCGCGAGATCGCGCACGGCGAGTCGCGCTTATCGCTCCTGCTCGCGGTGGAGGACCTGGAGACCGCAGCGCGGCGGCGCGGCTAGCTTCAGGCGATCTTCTTGATGCGCGCGGCCAGCCGGCTCTTGTGGCGGTCGGCCTGATTGCGGTGAATGATCTTCTTGTTAACCAGGGTGTCGATCAGCGGTACCGCCGCCAGGTAATGCGTGCGGGCCTCGTCCTTTTTGCCGGCGGCGACCGCATCGACCACCTTGCGGATGGCCGAGCGCATGCGCGAACGCAGGGCGACATTGCGCTCCCGGTGCACCATGGCCTGCCGGGCCGCTTTTTCCGCTGATTTCGTGTTTGCCACGCGCTCGCTCCGCCGTCTGTAACTGGAATAAGGCCCCCCGAGGGGCCGCGTAGTCTGCGCAGCGGCCCTCTCGTTGTCAATGCGCCTCCGGTATAGTTCCTCCCGCCCCATGAGCCGCACCATCCTCAAGAGCACCAGCGTCGTCGGTGCCACCACGCTGGTCTCCCGCATCACGGGGCTGTTCCGCGACGTGGCCCTGGCCCAGGCCTTTGGCGCCAGCGCCCTGCAGGACGCCTTCCTGGTGGCCTACAAGATCCCCAATTTCCTGCGGCGGCTGTTTGCCGAAGGGTCCTTCTCGCAGGCCTTCGTGCCGGTGATTTCCGAGTACCGTCTGCAGCGCAGCCATGCGGAGGTGAAGGAACTCGTGGCCGGGGTCACGGGGACGCTCGGAGGCGTGCTGCTGGCCGTCACGGCCGTCGGGGTCGTGGCAGCGCCCCTGATCATCCTGCTGTACGCCACCGGCTTCACCCGCGATGCGGGCAAGTTTGCGCTCACGGTGCAGATGCTGCGCTGGACCTTTCCCTATCTGCTGTTCATCTCGCTCACGGCGCTGTTTTCGGGCGTGCTCAACAGTTACCGGCGCTTCGCCCTGCCGGCGTTCACACAGGTGGCGATGAACCTGGTGATGATCTTCTTCGCGGTCGGCATTGCCGAACACAGCCGCAATCCCGGCATCGTGCTGGCGGTGGGTGTATTCGTGGCCGGCGTGCTGCAGCTGATGATGCAACTGCCCTCGGTGGCGCGGCTCGGGTTGCTGTCCTGGCCGCGCTGGCGGCCCGCGCACGAGGGCGTGCGGCGCATCGGGCGGCTGATGATCCCGGGCATAGTCGGTTCCTCGATGGCGCAGGTGAGCCTGGTGCTCGATACCACCATCGCCTCGTGGCTGGTGACGGGGAGCGTGTCCTGGTTGTACTTCGCCGATCGCCTGATGGAATTTCCGCTCGGCGTGTTCAGCGTGGCGCTCGCCACCGTGATCCTCCCCGGGTTGTCCACGCATCACACGGAGCGTTCGCCCGAGCAGTTTTCCCTGACACTCGATTGGGCCCTGCGGCTGACCGTGATGCTGGTCATGCCCGCGGCCGTCGGGCTCCTGACCTTCGCCGGCCCGATCACCGCGGCCGTATTCGGCTATCGCAATTTCAACGCGCATTCCGTGCAGATGGCGAGCTGGGCGCTGATGGCCTATTCCTGGGGTCTGATGATGTTCAGCCTGGTCAAGGTGTTGGCCCCCGGATTCTTTGCGCGCCAGGACACGCGCACGCCGGTGCGTGCCAGCCTGGTGGCGCTGGCGGTGAACATGGCCATGAACATCGGCATCGCGCTGCCCGCTTCCCGCATGGGCTTCCCCGCGCCGCACATCCTGCTGGCCACCGCGACCTGCACCGGATCCGCAATCAATGCCTACCTGCTGTTTCGCGGCCTGCGCCGCGCGGGGGTTTACCACCCCTCGAAGGCCTGGGCGACGCTGTGGCCGCGCGTGCTGCTGGCCAGCGCGCTGATGGGATCACTCCTGTGGTGGTGGTCAGGGAGCCTGGAGCAATGGATGGCGCTGCACCCGGTGGCGCGGCTGCTGCGCTGCGCCGGCGGCATCAGTGCCGCGGGCGCGCTGTATTTTGCGGCGTTGTACGCGCTCGGCATGCGCTACCGCGACCTGCGGACGCGGCCGGCATGAGCCTGCGCCTGGTACGCGGCGTGCCGCGTGGGGCGCAATCGCCCTGCGTCGTCACCATCGGTGCCTACGACGGCCTGCACGTCGGACATCAGGCCCTCATTGCGCGCACCCTGGCGCGTGCGCGCGAGTTGCAGGTGCCCTCGGTCCTGCTGAGCTTCGAGCCAATGCCGCGCGAGTTCCTGACCCCCAAGGATCCACCGGCGCGTCTCACCAATCTTCGTGAGCGCTGGCGCCTGCTGGAGCACAGCGGGCTGGACCGGCTGCAGCTCCTGAGCTTCAACAATCGCCTGCGCTCGCTGTCGGGACGGGATTTCATGGAGCTGTTGCATGCGCTGGGCGCGTGCGCCGTGATCGTCGGTCACGACTTCCGCTTCGGCCGTGGCGCGGAAGCCAGTGCCGAGTGGTTTGCCGCCGAATCTTCGAGGTACGGCTACGAGGTCGAGATCGTCGCCGCCGTCCCGGTGGGTGAGGAGCGCGCCAGCAGCGGCCTGGTGCGCACCGCGCTGGCTGCCAATGATCTACCGCGCGCCGCGGCGATGCTGGGGCGGCCCTACACGATGCGTGGGCGCGTCGCTCATGGCAATCAGCTGGGCCGGAAACTCGGGTTTCCCACTGCCAACCTGCCGCTGCACCGCCGGCGCGCGCCGCTGGCGGGGATCTA
>DATFUG010000031.1:0-2151 GCA_035261025.1 Steroidobacteraceae bacterium
GATCTGGAACATGTGTTTCGGATTCCTGGGGCTGCAGTTTGGCTTCGCCCTGCAGAACGCCAACGTCAGTCGCATCTTCCAGACCCTGGGCGCCAGCGTCGATGCGATCCCCTCGCTGTGGATTGCCGCGCCGCTCACCGGATTGCTGGTGCAGCCGATCATCGGCTACTGCTCCGATCGCACCTGGACACGGCTGGGCCGCCGCCGGCCGTATTTCCTGGTCGGTGCGCTGCTGGCCTCGGTGGCGCTCTTCGCCATGCCGCGATCTGGCGCGCTGTGGATCGCCGCGGGATTGCTGTGGATGCTCGATGCCTCGATCAACGTGTCGATGGAGCCATTCCGTGCTTTCGTCGGCGATCAACTCGGGCCGGCCCAGCGGCCGACCGGTTACTCCATGCAGAGTTTCTTCATCGGCGTCGGCTCCGTGGTGGCGAGTTCGCTCCCTTGGCTGCTGACACGCGCCGGCGTCAGTAACGAATCCACAGCCGCCTCCGGCCTGGCCGCCGTGCCCGATTCAGTGCGCTACTCCTTCGATCTTGGCGCGGCCGTGCTGTTTCTGGCGATCGGCTGGACGGTGCTGCGCACGCGCGAATATCCGCCCGAGACCCTGCACGGCTTTAGCGATTCCCTCGCGACCCCGGAACCGCCGGTGGCCCTCACCACGGACCGTGGACAACGCGCCAAGGGCCTGTTTTGGGCCACCCTGGGACTTGCAGGCCTCGCGACCGTGGCCGTGACGCACCTCGACAAGCAGCTGTACCTGGTCGGCGCCGGCGCGCTGGTGTGGGGCCTGGCGCTGCTCGTGCATCACCTCACGGCGAGCGCCGGCTTTTTTGGCACCGTCATGCACGACATGGAGAATATGCCGCACACCATGCGGCGGCTCATTCCCGTGCAATTCTTCTCCTGGCTGGCCCTGTTCGCGATGTGGATCTACACCACGCCCGCCGTGACACAGGTGCACTTTCATTCGACCGATCCGGCCTCTGCGGCCTACAACGACGGTGCGAACTGGGTCGGCGTGCTGTTCAGCGCCTACAACGGATTTGCGGCTCTGGCGGCGGTGATCATCCCGTTCATGGTGCGGCGATTCGGATTGCGGCGCAGCCATCTGGTCAACGTCTGGCTGGGCGGCGCGGGATTCCTGTCGATCGCCTTCATCCGCGATCCGCACTGGCTGCTGCTGTCGATGCTGGGTGTCGGCTTCGCCTGGGCTTCGATCCTCTCGATCCCCTATGCCCTGCTGTCCGACAGTGTGCCGTCCGAGAAGATGGGCCTGTACATGGGCATCTTCAATTTCTTCATCGTGATTCCGCAGTTGGTCGCCGCGAGCGTGCTCGGCTTTCTGCTCAAGACGCTGTTCGGTGGCGCGCCGATCCGGGCCCTGACACTGGGCGGCGTGTGCTTTCTTATCGCTGGGCTGCTGGCACTGCGTGTGCCAGAGCCGGGAGATCCGCCCCGCACGATTTCCGGATGACCAGCCGGGTCGGCAGCACCACGCCCTCGGCGTGCTCGTCGCTGATCAGTCGCAACAGGGTATCGACCAGGACTTCGCCCGCCCGGCGCGTGTCCTGCATCACCGTCGTGAGCGGCGGGTTGGCGAGGCTGGCCGCCGGAATATCGTCAAAGCCGACCACCGAGACCTGGGCGGGGACTTCGATCTGCCGCTCCTGCAGCGCGCGCATCGCGCCCATCGCGATCAGGTCGCTCGCCGCGACGATGGCATCGAAGGCCACGCCGCGCGCCAGCAGTTCGTTGGCCGCCTCAAAGCCGGATTGCTCGGTGCTGATGGCGTTGACCTGCGCGGCCGGATCAACACTGAGGCCCACGGTGCTGATCGCTTCCGCATAGCCGCGGAAGCGTTCCATGAATTCCGGGTAGTGATTCGAGCCATCGCCGAGGAACGCGAGCCGGGTGCGCCCCAGGCTGAGCAGGTGACGCGCCGCATCGTAGCCGCCGTGAAAGTTATCGCAGCCGATCGACAGCCCGGGCTGGCCGGCCAGTACGGCGCCCCAGCGCACGAAATGCGTGCCGTGTTCCACGAGTTTTTCCAGGCGCGACAGGTAGGCCAGGTAGTCGCCGTAGCCGAGCAGGATGATGCCGTCCGCCTTGCCGCTGTCCTCGTAGTCCTGGTGCCAGTCGCTCGACATC
>DATFUG010000032.1:0-3206 GCA_035261025.1 Steroidobacteraceae bacterium
CGAGTCGAGCACCCCGAGGGCCTGCACCGTGTGACCGGCCTTGCGGAGCGAGGCGATCACGTCGTATTCGGTGCGCCACTCGGCGATCTCGCGGTCGCTGTAACCCTCGAGCGACTCGGGCGGCACGAGGCTGGAATGCACGACCACCAGAGTGCGCAGCCGCTTCACAGCCGCATCCGCAGCGCATTGCTGGCGATGTAGCCGCGCGCCATCCGCACCAGGGCCGCGCGCAGCTTGGGCAGCGTCGCGCGGCGCGCGCCGCGCTGACGGAGCCCCAGTTGCTGGCAGCGCTCGATCGCCAGGCGCACGATCTGCTGGGCCGCGTAGCGATCGGCACCGGCGCGCTTCTGGAGCGCGCCGCGGAGCCTGCGCCTGTAGGCACGCAGCAGTGCCGCCGCCGAGGGTGCTGCGCGGCGCGCTGCCGCCGCGGAGGCAAACACTTTGCGTAGCCAGGTGTCGGCGAGCCGCCGCTGCCGCCGATGCTGCGCCGCGCGCTTGCGCCGGTAGTGCTCCCGCAGAGTGAGGGTGCTGTCCTCGAGCGCCTCAATCCGCTCACGCCCGCCAACCGGCGGCGCACGCCGGCCGATCTCGGCGGCCAGCTGCGCCACATATTCGAGCTTACGCCGCGCCGCCGGCCACAGCGCGTAGCGCCGCCGCCAGCCGGAGCGGGGCTGCAGCCAGACCGCGAAGGTCTCGGCAAAGTCCTCGGTGGGATGCGCTTGGGCGTACCACTCGCCCAGGTGCTGCACATGGTTGCGGCTGGCCGGGCGCACGCGGTATTGCGCCGCATAGCGCCGCGAGGCCGGCCCAAACAGCGCGCGCCAGCGCGCTCGCCGGCGCAGACGGTAAGCCGAGTCGATCGCGTGCCCGGCCTCGTGGCGCAGGATGCGCATCTGCCACTTGCGATTGGTCCCCTCCACCTCGCCGGTCATCCTGCGCTCCAGGCGCGTGAGACGCGGATGCGCCAGATAGAAAGGCACCGCGAAACCGGGCACCCCGTCGGGCGAGAACCAGTCCACCGCGAGCCAGGCGTGCGGACGAAAGGCGATACCGCGAGCTGCTAGCTCGCCATACAACCGGGTGATGCGCGCCTGCACGGCGGTGCCGGCCAGTCTCAAGCGCAGGTCGCAGAGCCGCACATCGAGCAGCGCCTCGTCATCGAGTCGCGCCCAGGCGTGCCGCAGACGCTTCACGATCCCTCTCCGGGCTCACCGCGCCGCCCCTGTGAAGAGCGTAGTGGCTCCCACCGCCGGATGTAATCGGCCTGCTCCTCGGTCTGTGGCACCTCGGGCCAGCTCGCGGCGCGCGCGCATTGCAGGGTCCACTGCCTGTTCAGCTCGAGCAGTGCACCTTCGCCATCGAGCCCCTGCTCCACCAGGAAGCAGCCGACGACGGTACCGGTGCGGCCAATGCCGGCCCGGCAGTGCACATAAACATTGTGGCCCCTGTTCAGGGCCGCGGCGATTTCATCCTGGGTGCCACGCATGAGGGCGGGATGGCGCGGCACCAGCGTATCTTGAATCGCGCGCCGCAGGTACGCCACCGTCGGGGGCAACAGCTGATCATAGGCCGGGCACTCGCCCTCTTCCGTCAGATCGACGATGCAGCTGATGCCCGCCGCAACGAGTCGCGCGATGCGCGCCCGTCCGGCGTCACTGTCCGGAGCCTCGCGACCGCTGGGGTATTCGCCGGCCAGGAAGCGGCCCGGCATCACCCAGTAGCTGTTGGCGAGCGGCCGCTGCATCACCTGGGAGTCGGCCGGAGCGCCGCGAAATCGAACAGGCGCAGGTCGGCCAGCTGCGTGGGCTCCACGTGGCGCAGCGCGGAGAAAATCGACTCGGTGCGGCCCGGCTGCTCGCGCTCCCATGCCGCGAGCATGCGCTTGATGGCCGCGCGCTGCAGGTTGGGCTGCGAACCGCACAGATTGCAGGGGATGATCGGAAAGGCGCGCGCCCGGGCGTAGCGGGCGATGTCGCGCTCCGCGATGTAGGCCAGCGGCCGGATCACGACATGCCGGCCATCGTCGGAGCGAAACTTGGGCGCCATGGCCTTGAGCCGCCCGCCGTGAAACAGGTTCAGGAACAGCGTCTCGACGATGTCGTCGCGGTGATGGCCGAGCGCGATCTTGCTGATGCCATGCTCGGAGGCGTACCGGTACAGCGCCCCGCGCCGCATGCGCGAGCACAGCGAACACATCGTGCGGCCTTCGGGGATCAGCCGTTTCACCACCCGGTAGGTGTCCTGTTCGATGACATGGAAGGGCACGCCGCGACTGCGCAGATAATCGGGCAGTACCTGCGCGGGGTAGCCGGGCTGCTTCTGGTCCAGGTTCACCGCCAGCAGCTCGAAGTCCACCGGGGCGCTGCGCTGGAGCGAGAGCAGCAGATCGAGCAGCGTGTAGGAGTCCTTCCCCCCCGAGAGACACACCATCACGCGATCGCCCGGCTCGATCATGCGGTAATCGGCGATCGCCTTGCCCGCGAGTCCGCGCAGCGCCGCGCCCAGGCGCTTGTGCGTGGCCGAATCGCGCGTCACCGGCAGGAGCGGCGCGACGGCGTTCAGGGGGCCTCCGCCAGGTACTTGCTCTGCAGGTAGCGCAATAGCGCGTTGGCGCTCAAAGGCTGGCCGCTCGCCTGCTTGATCAGCTCCTTGACCGGAAGTTTCGCGCCGAACTCGTGCATGTTCTCGCGCAGCCAGGCGAACACGGCGGCGAAATCCCCGCGCGCGAGCTGTTCGTCGACGTCGGTGAGCTGCGCACGCAGGGCCTCCCACAGCTGCGCGGCGATCACCAGTCCGAGCGCGTAGGACGGAAAATAGCCGAAGGAGCCCAGCGCCCAGTGCATATCCTGCAGGCAACTGTCGGCTGCGGTGCTCGGGCGGCTCCCGAAACGCTGTTCCATGCCGGCGTTCCAGGCTTCGGGGAGGTTGCGGACGGCCAGCCGGCCGGCAAGCAGCTGCTTTTCAATGTCGTAGCGCTGCATGATGTGCAGCGAGTAACTCATTTCGTCGGCCTCGACGCGCACCAGGCTCCGCCGCACGCGGGTCAGGGTCCGGTAGAGATTGTCGTACTCCCATTCCGGGCCGCTCACCGCGTAATGCTTGTGCAGCAGGGGCAGCAGGTAGCGCAGGAACGGCGCGCTGCGCCCGATGATCATCTCGAGCAGGAGCGATTGGCTCTCCTCGAGCGCCATGCCCCGGTCACGCCC
>DATFUG010000033.1:0-5913 GCA_035261025.1 Steroidobacteraceae bacterium
ACGTGTAATCGCTGCCAATCTGACGTTGCTGATCGGCGGCGCACAAGTGTCCACCTATCCGCAAAACACGAACGCGGACGCTGACTGTCAGGTATTCATCGACCTCCAGCGCTTCGATTCGACACTCGGCGACGCGGCGACGCTCGATGTGTTGTGGACGGTGCGACTCGCCGGGAGCGGCAAGCTCAGGGGCGGGCGATCCGTCGTGCGGGAAGCCGCCGGCGTCGACGGATATGACGCGCTGGTCGCCGCACACGCCCGCGCTCTGGCGTCGGTCAGCCGTGACATCGCGCAGGCGATTGACGCCCTGCGCACGGCCCCTTAGTTATCCCGTGGAGACCTTGCATTACAGCGCCGGTTCTTCGTCCGAACTGCCCGATCTTCGCTGAACTTGGTTTTTCGTGTCGGGTTCTTTCCACGCGAATCCCCGTACTAGACCGCCCCGTCTACCGAATCACGCCAAAGTGCGCCTGCCAGAGCCAAGATCACCGGCCCTATGATCAGTCCGAGCAATCCGAACGTTTCAAGGCCACCGAGTCCGCCCAGGAGCACCCAGAAAAAACCCAATCCCGTAGCACTCCCTGCGAGCGCAGGGCGAATAAAATTGTCCGCTACAAAAACAACAGTGACCCCCCAAACGAAAACCGCTACCGCTGCCGCGCCGGCGCCCTTCGCGAAGAGCATCAACGCAACTCCGGCGACAACGAAGTACGCAAGAAAAGGGATCATGGCGAGCAAACCGGTAATCGCTCCCCAGAACTCCGGGGACGGCACGTGCGCAACCGCATATGCGAAGCCAACCAGCACACCATTAATCAGCGCCACTACGATCATGCCGCCCATGATCGCGCGTGTCGCTTTCGTCGCTTGCAGAAAGTAGGAATCAGCACGCTGGCCAAGTTTGTCGTGAATGAACTGAGTTATGCGTCCGGCCAGAGGCTCTCCGCCGCGATAAAGGAAGAACAACGCGAGGACGGTGACTGCAACAATCATCGTGTGATGCAGAATGAATTGGCCGAGCGATCCCGCCCAGCCAAGCAGCGATGCGGCCTCGGCACGATGCAGCCAGCGGGATGCTCCACCCGGAGTCCCCAGTATCGCATTCCACTGCTCGAGCATCCATGATCCTGCCAGCGGTATAGCCGTCAACCAGTCCGGCGGAGAGATACCATGATTGTCTGCAGCAATAAATTCATGCGCCCACGCTTGGGCTTTCGTTCCGACCGCGACAAAAGCGAATCCAAATGGCCCCACAACAAAGAGCGTTACAAGTGCTGTGAAAAGCAACGGTATTCCATTGGAGGAAAACCGCTGCGGCAACCACGCTGAAAATCGGCGATACAGAGGCCAAGTGGCGAGCGCAATGATGACCGCCCAAGTCAGCGGTACCAGAAAACCGCGCAGAATCCAAAGCGCAAGAAGGAGCACGAGCGACGTCGATATCCATCTAGGACCGAATCTGAAGGTCGACGTCATCGGTCAATCTTTTCCAAAATTTCCTCCCAGATTTCCAGATACTTGACGCGGGGGCAGCTTGAGTCCAGGTGAGGACTTCCCGTAGAGCGTTAGCGCAAGTCCGCTATGGCAGGGAAAAAATGATGATCGCGGATGTGCCGCTTCCTCCAAAAAACCCGGAAACCACGCCGGAAGTCGTTGCAACGTACTGCTTGCCGTCGATCGCGTAGCTGATTACGCCGCCGCCGATCGAACCACCGGTATTGAAACGGTAGAGCGTCTTGCCGTTGCTCGCGTCCATCGCGAGAAAGTCGTTGTTGAGATCGCCCGTGAAAAGCATGCCGCCCGAAGTCACGGTTATCCCGGCCACCAGCGGAGTCGGCCACTGCCGGCGCCAGCGCATGGTGCCGGTAGCGGCGTTGATCGCCTGCAGCCAGCCTCTTGCCTGCTCGCGCGGATCCGGGGTGACCGCGCCGCCGTAGTAGTGGGCGTTCTCGGCAAACTGCGGCGCTTTGTCGGACTTCGTGAACGTACCGCACCAGTCCACGGCTGCGACGTAGAGTGTCTTGGTCGCCGGGCTGTAGGCCGGACCGTTCCACTCCATGCCACCCAGAAGTCCCGGACAACCGTGAACGCCGGCGACGGTCGGTACCTTGTCGAAATCGGTGCGCGTCGTGATCGGTAACTCGTAGAGGGTTTCGCGGGTGTCGCGGTCGAGCATGCGCAGCAACCCGTCCTTGCCGGAAACGGTGAGCAGGTTGCGCGGCTTGCCCTTCACCGTCGCGCTGAAGATCGGGCTCACTTGGCTCAGATCGCGGTCGTTGGCATCGCTCGGACCGAACTGCCGATACCAAAGCAGCTTGCCGGTTTTGACGTCCAGTGCGACCGCCGAGTTGGTGTACAGATTCGACCCCGGGCGCGCGTCGGGGTAGAAGTCCGGCGACGGATTGCCGACCGGAACGTAGAGGACACCGTTCTTGGTGTCGAGAGACAAAGGCGTCCACAGACTGCCGCCGCCGTGTTCACGCGACTGGGGATCTTTCCAGGTTTCCGCTCCCGGCTCATCGGCATCCGGAATGAGATTGAAGCGCCACACCTGCTCGCCAGTCGCGAGCTTGAACGCGCCGATCCAGTTCTTTGCGCCCCAGTCTGCGCCGGCAGGACCGTAGATCACCAGATCCCCGTAAATCAACGGCGGCATGCTGAGATACTGACTGGACTTTGCATCGGCAATCTTCTGGCTCCATAGCAGCGTGCCCTTGTCCATGTCGACCGCGATCAGATAGCCGTCGGCGGTGCCGCGCACGACGCGCCCGTCCTTTAGCGCCACACCGCGGTTGGTCGGCGACAGCACGGCACCCTTCTGCTCCCAGTTGTAGGTCCAGCGCTCGCGGCAGTTTGCAGCGTCGATTGCCACAATCGCAGTGTTAATCGTCAGATACATCACGCCCTTGTAGACCAGCGGGTTGGTCTGCGTGGGGCCCGCGTTGTTCGAGCGATAGATGCAAGCGGCACGCAAGCGTCCGGCGTTCTGCGGAGTGATCTGGCGCAGATCGACGAAGCGCTGCCCGGCGTAGTCCTTGCTCGCATGGAGCCAGTTCTTGTTGTCCTCGGCGGCGTGCAGCAGCTCGTCCTGCGTCGGCCCCAGGGCAAGTAGCGCATTTGCGGCCGGCGCGCCCGCGACGACCGCGCTTGCCCGTCCCAGCGTTTCGAGATATGCGATCACGTCGGCCCGGTCTGCCGCGGACGGCAACGCTACCGACATCGACGTTCCCGGAACCGCGCTGATCGACGAGGTGAGAAAGGTATCCAACGTCTTCGCGTCCCAGGTGAGACCGGCCTGCGCCATCGCCGGCGAATAGCTGAAACCGGCGAGGTGCCCTGCCCTTCTGCCGATCACGGCGGCCAATGACGGTCCGAAGCCGTTTTTCCCGACCTCGGTCGTGTGGCACGACGAGCACTGGTTTGCGAACACCGTCTTCCCTGCGGCGGCGTCGCCTTCGGCCCGCGCCCGCCCGCAGAAAACCGAACCTGTAACCAGCATCAGCGTCGCCAGAACGGCGCGGGTGCGAAAATCGGAGCGCACAGGCAGAGTCTTTGTCGGATAGCTGGTCAATGAAGGAACTTGCGTAGCGTTTGATGATGTCTTGGGCAGATCAGTCATGGATGCTCCCGGAAGGAAGAGGGTTTTGCCACAAGCGATATCGGGTTGCTCAAGGAGTGCACCGGCCGGCCCCTATCGGGTGCATTTTCAGCGCGTCTGAACTTGGGGTATGTTTCGCTTGGTTTGCTTTTCGTAATTGGTGCTTTCCGCGCGACGTCTCTGCCCGTGGCCAGCGGGCTGCTCGCCTTCACTTGCTGACTCACGAAACGCGCCGGGGGTCGTCCCGAGGTGCTTTCGAAACAGCGTCGTCAGGTGGCTCTGGCACGCGCAGCCCACCTCGAGCGCGATTTCGGCTAGCGTCAACTCCCCGCGCGCCAGAAGTCTCATTGCTCGTCTGATGCGGCAGCGGATGACGTACTGATGCGGCGTCATTCCGGTGCCCAGCTTGAAGCGGCGGCCGAAGGTGAACGGATCCAGGCCGAGGGCCGCGGCCATTTCATCCCATTTGAGCTTAGAGTCCAGGTTGTCGTGGACGAACCGGATGGCGCATCGCAACGCATCAGGAGGCAGTTTCTGATTGCGCTCCGGCGCTTTCTGGCGAAGTTCATCTGTCTCTTGTCGGAGGCAGGCCCTGATCGTTTGTGCCAGCTCCTCGGCGCGGTCGTCACCCCAATCATCGTCCGCAGAGGACTCGACAAGATAGACACGCATCATGCCTAGCGCGCGCTCCACTCTGCTTAGCGTCATTTTTTCTCACTCCCCTTCGGACGAGCCACCTCGTCCGCATGTCACGGTAAGGCACCGACTGCAGCCTCACCCGCTGCGGTTAATCCTCATCGTTCCCTTAAAGTGAACGCGAGCCTATTAGACGATGGTGTCGGTCGATACCTTGGTATCAGCTACGCGCGACGAGAGGCGCTCGCCGGAGCGAGAGAGAGGAGAACGAGAGAAAAGCGAGAGGAGAACGACCTGTCGGTGGATTGTTACTGTCTCGGAGCAAGAGGGAGGCTGAGCCTCGCGGCCATCCTCACCAAGTCCGCAAGAGAGCCGGCCTTCATCTTTCGCATCACCTTGCCTCGGTGTGTCTTCACGGTGATCTCGCTTGTGCCCAGCTCGTCACCAACCTGTTTGTTCAAAAAGCCGGAGACAACCAATGCCATGACCTCGCGTTCGCGACGGGTGAGTGAGGCGTAACCTTTGCGGAGCGCCTGTATTTCCGCCTCCTGGCCAAGTGCAGCGCGGCTGCATTCGATGGCATGCCGGATGGCGTTCACCAATACATCGTCCCCAAATGGTTTTGTCAAGAATTCCACCGCACCCGCCTTCATGGCCTGGACCGTCATCGGCACGTCGCCGTTGCCGGTGATGAAGATGATCGGCATGTCGGTCCGATCGACGGCGACGCGTTTCTGGAGATCGAGCCCATTGAGGTCGGGAAGTGTCACGTCAAGTACCAGGCAGCTCGGCGCATTGACTCGTGGATGGGCCAGGAACTCCTGCGCGGACGCGAACGTCTCTACCCGCCAACCCGCGCTTCGGATCAGCAATTCCAGCGATTCGCGCACCGAAACATCGTCGTCAACGACGAAAACGATTGGCGTGGGGCGCGAGAACGGTGACGGGCTCGATTCGTCGCCTGGTTCGCTCGATGAAGACATGTCTATCTCATAAGAATGCAAGGAACCGCGCAGACCGCTCAACGCACCCGAAGCGCTGCATTGACTGCGTCAAGCAGCGACTTTTCGCTGAATGGTTTGAACAGGCATTCTACGGCACCATCCTCGAGCGCGCGGGGACGAACGGCATCGTCTCCGTGGGACGTGATGAACACGATCGGGATCCTTCGCCGGCGAAGCTTCAGCTCCCGCTGGAGATCGGGCCCCGTCATGCCCGGCATTACGATATCGAGAATCAGACAGCGGGTCTGGCCGACGCAATTCGACGCGAGGAACTCTTCCGCCGACGAAAATGCTCGGACCACGAAGCCGAACGCCCTGAGCAACTCGGGTAGCGACTCGCGCACGGACTCGTCGTCATCGACCACCGTCACGAGCGCCCGTACGGCCATCACGAATTCCTCATGGCGCTCTCTGCGTCCCTCGGCCTGGCGTCTGATTGGCGCCGGCCCTGTGGGAGGCCGTCTCAGGCCCGGACACTCGAGGAATGGAAAAGGAAAACGTGGCTCCCGGACCATCATTCAGTGCAGCCCATAGACGGCCATGATGACTCTCAATAATGGAGCGACTGACGGACAGACCGATCCCCATACCGTCACCCTTTGTCGTGTAGAACGCATCAAAGAGGCGATCGACGCTTTGCGGGTCGAACCCCACCCCTACATCCTGCACACTCAG
>DATFUG010000034.1:0-5853 GCA_035261025.1 Steroidobacteraceae bacterium
TCAACTTCATGGGCCGCTCGCTCGGTGTGCTGCACGCCGCCGCGCCGGTCGGCAAACTGCCGGACGCCACGCAGATCGCACATCTGACGACCCTGGGCGCGCAGGCCGGCGCGCGCATCGGCACGGTGCGCGCCTTTCACAGCACGCAGCAGAAGGCGGCGACCGACAGCCTCACGGGGCTCCACAATCGCCGCTCAGCCGAAGAGCGCGCGCGCGACCTGGTCGCGACGGGCAGACCCTTTGCCGTGGTGCTCGCGGACCTGGATCACTTCAAGAAGCTGAACGATTCGCGGGGCCACGAGGCCGGCGACAAGGCATTGCGGCTGTTCGCCGAGACCCTGCGCCTGTGTATGCGCGATGGCGACATGGCGTCCCGCTGGGGTGGCGAGGAGTTCGTGCTGCTCATGCCCAATGCCAACGCCCAGCAGGCCAATGAGGCCGTGGACCGGATCCGCGCTTCGCTTGCCACGGCGCTGCTCACCGGGGGCACGGCGGCTTTTACTTCCAGCTTCGGCATTGCCGACAGCACGATGAGCCCGCGCTTCGAGCGGATGGTCAAGATTGCCGACGAGGCCTTGTATCGCGCCAAGGAAGAGGGGCGGGATCGGGCCATCATTGGCGATTCCCGCCTGGCGACCACCGGGGAATTCCGGCGCTCCGTCGAGCATCCGGCCTCGATCACCGTGAGGAAACTCGCCGAAGGCTGAGCGCCAGGCGCCTGGCGGGCGCCGCCCGACTTCAATACTTGGCGACCACGATGACGCCCGTGGCAGGCGCGCGCAGCACGTAGCTGCAACCACCGGGCGTCTGGCGGACATAGGCGATGGCCTCGGCGTCCGTGGCACGCACGGGCGGCGGGTTGGCGCCGTCGCGGAAGGACTTCTTCGTCCACAGGGTGGCGTATTTCCGGGCGTCGAGTTTCATCACTTTCTCGAGGAAGGCGGCCTGCGCGGCGCTGTTGTCGGCGGGGGCCAGGCGGGCGTTGCCGGCAAAGCTCTTTTCGCCGACGAAGACGTCGCGGATGTCGGCGGCCTGCAGGCTGACGCCCGGGTTGCACACCACGTAGACGTCGCTGGCTGCGGCGCGGAGCGAAAACGCCGCCAGCGCGGCCGCGAGCAGCCAATTCATCGCCGGGCGCGCCCTGGCCGCCCTGCGATTGCGGGGATCAGAAGCGGATTGCATATTGCATCAACCCTTCACTGTATTGGTCGCGGCTGCGGTCGGTCAGTTGCGTGTCGGCGAGCTCGAGCTTGAGGGCCGCGTCGGCGCTCAGGTCAAAGCGCAGGCCCAGCGCGCTGCGATGATAGGAGTAGCCGGTCGTCTGTGCCGCGAAATAGTTGTCGGCCTGGTCCAGCGAGGTGATCTCGTAGCGCGCGTAGGGCACGCCCCATGAGGCCCGGTATCCGAGCTGGACGAAACCGGCGTGGCTGTGGTGAGTGCCGCTCGTGCCGGACAGATCCTCGTCATCGAACAGGTAGACCTCGGCGATATTTTCCCACTGCTCGGTATCGTAGACGGCGTAGCCGCCGTAGCTGAGCACGCGGGTCATGTGGGCCGGCACGGCATTGTCGCCGATGTGTGCGCTGAAGGCGTGTACACCGAGCGTCAGCCCTTCGGCAGCGCCGGCATTGATGAGATACCCCAGGCGGCCGCCTACGATGAGGTTGCCGTGGGCGTTGCCCGCATTGCGCATGTCGAGTACGCCATCCACGATCTGCTGGCTGTTACCGACGTAGGCGTCGTACTGCAGCTTGCCCGAGCCGATGCGCGGCGCTCCGGTCAGCCAGAGCCCGACAGTGTGCGCCGGGACAATGCCCCCGCTGTCCTCGAATTGCAAGAATGCCGGGCGCCGCAGCGAATTGTTGACCCAGGCGCCGTGATGGAGCGCCGTATTCACGTAACCATAGGGCGAGTGAAAGCGGCCCAGCCAGAGCGTGGCCTGGTCGGCGAGCTGGTAGCCGATCTGCGCGCGCTCCAGGTCGACGCCGACGGAGCCCTGCGAGCTGACCTCGGTGTTCATCTCGAACAGGGCACGGCCGCGATTGCTCAGGCGTGGCGTCAGATAGAAATCGAGGTTGCCAACAAAAAAGCCCTTCAGGTCCTGATTGATCGGATTGTGCGTGCCGGCACCGACGTCGGCGAAACCGTGCAGCGGCATGCCCGTCTCGTCGTTCGAACGGCTCGCGTTGGCGGTTTCCAGCTGCTCCAGCTGCTGCTCGACGGCTTCGAGCCGGGTGGGTTCGGGTGCGCTGGACGCGCTCGATTCACCCGTGGCGGGCGATGCCGACACGGACGCGCCCGTTTGCCTGGCTTCCAGATCTCGCACGCGTTGTGTGAGCGCCTGTATCGCCTTGAGGCTCTGGTCCAGCTTCTGCTGCAGTTCCTTGATCGTCGCGGCGTGCTCGGCGCCCAGCGCGCGCGAGGGCATCGTGCCGATCAGCAGACCCAGCAGCAGGGCTGCACGGAGGCGCGGGCCAACCAGATTGATCGAGAAGCGTCGCATGGCTACTCCAAGTGTTAAAGCAGTGCCGGCCAGTTCCCGGACGCGGGATGGACCGCGCCGCGCCACTGTCCCTGGGCGTCGAACACCACGAGGCGTGATTCGTGCATCACGTGCGTGTCATAGGTCCAGAAGTCGAAGCCAAGCTGGTGGGCAAATTGCTGCGTCGCCTCCCGGCTGCCGGTGAGAAAGTGCCAGTTGCTGCGCTCGAGGTGGTGATTGATGCGGTACTGGTGCCAGCTCGCCGGATCGTCCGTGTCGGGATCAAAGCCCACAATGACGAAGCTGGCCTGTTCGCCGCGCGCATCCAGCGTCCGCTGCATGCGCTTCAGTTCGGCAATCGTGGCCGGGCAAATGGTGCGGCAGTGGGTATAGGCCATCGCCACAA
This sequence comes from Steroidobacteraceae bacterium, assembly GCA_035261025.1. Lineage (GTDB taxonomy): Bacteria > Pseudomonadota > Gammaproteobacteria > Steroidobacterales > Steroidobacteraceae > FEN-1191. The sequence goes on from DATFUG010000034.1 coordinate 2,889, forward strand.
CGACGCGCCTGCCGAGCAGTGCTGTGAGGGCCAGAGGTGCACCGCGATCGTCACGCCACTGCTGCGGCAGCTGCTCCAGGCGCATCGCACCGCCGCCGCCGGCACTGGCGCCGCCGACCACCAGCAATCCAGCGCACAGGAGCCCGGCACACAGGCGTTGGGATCGCCAGCGCGGCGACTTGGGGCTCCCGAAAAACATGCGTCGGAGGCTAGCAAATGGACGGGTGCCGCAACTGTGATGGCTGCCTCCGATGCACCATAAGGTGGCCACGCCACTGCGGTCGCTGTGACGGAGTTCACGCCGGCTGCGGTGACCGTGGTGCCACCAAACGGTTAATGTTGGCCGGCGCCGAGGCCCAAAAGAATATCTTTATATATTAATTAGTTACGATTAAATTGCGGCACTGCGGCGAGGCATAATTGGTTCACTTTACAAACCAATGGAAACACGTATCATGTGTCGCAAGGGAAGTGTTGGACCCACGGTTCGACGCCTCCCGGAAGTCGCGGAACATGACCCCCCGTTTCCGCGCCATACCTTAGAGCCCCGCTTGCGGGGCTCTTTTTTTGGGGACGCCGTTCGCGGGTTCATGCGCCGCTAGAATTGCCGCATGTCAGGGGCAGACGAGCTGGCGGAGCGCGGGCTTCACTCACTCCACGAGCGATCGCCGGGTACTTCGGCCCTGCTGCAGACGGCTGCGCCCGAGTTGCGGGACAGCGTGCGCGGAGTGTTCGCCGCCAGCGATTTCGTGATCGACTCGCTCGCCAGGGATGAGCAACTGCTGCCCCAGCTGCTGGCGGGCCCGGCGCGCCTCGACCTTCCATTGCTCCTGCCCCTGAGCCCGGACGAGGCCGGCTTCATGACCGTGCTGCGGCGCTGGCGGCGCGCGGAGCTGACGCGCATTGCGTGGCGGGACCTGGCCGGCTGGGCGACGCTGCCCGAAACGCTGCTGGACCTGAGCAATGCGGCCGACGGCGCCATCCGCGCAGCCGCAGAACTGGCCTGGCAGCAGCTTGCCGATCGCCACGGCGCACCGGCGGCCGCGGGGGGCGCCGCAGAAGCCGGGCTCATTGTCATTGCCATGGGCAAACTCGGCGGCAGGGAGCTCAATTTTTCCTCGGATGTCGATCTCGTATTTCTCTTCGGTGGTCACGGCGAGACGAGTGGGCCGAGTGTCCTGGCGCACGAGGAGTTCTACCTGCGCCTCGGCCAGCGGCTGATCCGCTATCTGGACGCGCCGACCGCTGAGGGTCAGGCCTATCGCGTGGACATGCGCCTGCGACCCTTCGGCGCCAGTGGGCCGCTGGTCGCGAGCGCTGCCGCCTTCGAGGACTACCTGGAGCGTCACGGCCGCGAGTGGGAACGCTATGCCTGGATCAAGGCCCGCGCGGTGACCGGCGCCGCCCTCTACCAGGACGTGTTCCGCAACAGCGTCAGGCCCTTCGTTTATCGCCGGTACCTGGATTTCGGGGTCTTCGAATCGCTGCGTGAAATGAAGGCGTTGATCGAACGCGAGGTGGAGCGGCGCGAGCTGCAGAACAACATCAAACTCGGTCCCGGGGGAATCCGCGAAATCGAATTCATCGTCCAGTCGCTCCAGCTCATCCGCGGTGGCAGCGAGCGGCGCCTGCAGAGCGGCTCGCTTCTTACGACCCTGCCGCACCTGGCCGGCGCGCGGCTGTTGCCGGCGCAGGTCACGATCGAGCTGGCGGCGGCCTACGAATTCCTGCGGCGCCTGGAAAACCGGCTGCAGATGATCGCCGACCAGCAAACCCATACGCTGCCGGTCGAAGCGCTCCACCAGGCGCGCGTGGCGGCGGCGATGGGTTGCGCGTCCTGGGATCAGCTGGCCACGGCCCTGGAACAGCACCGCCGCATCGTGGCGGGTCATTTTTCAGCGCTGGTGCAATCCGCGCAGGCGCCCGGTCCGGCGCAACCGGCCCCGCTCCAGGCCCTGCTCGAGGGCGAGGGCGGACCCGGGGCGCTGCAGGCGCGGCTGGTGCAGCTCGGATTTGCCGAGCCCGGCGCGAGTGCGCAGTTGCTGCAGGATCTGCACGCTTCGGCGGCGCTGCGGCGGCTCGATGAGCCGGGGCGCCGGCGGTTGCTCGCGCTCCTGGGGCGCTTGAGCGAGGAGGTGGCGCCGCTCCCGGATGCGCTGGCGGCATTGCGCCGGCTGGCACGGGTGATCGAGGCCATCGGTGCACGCTCGACCTACTTCGCGCTGCTGCTGGAAAACTCGGTAGCACGCCGCCGGCTGATCGAGCTGGCGCGGCACGGGGATTTTCTGTTGGCGCAGATCGCCGCCTTCCCGCTGCTGCTGGATGAACTGCTGGATGAGCGGCTGTTCGAGCGCCTGCCCGCACGTGCCGAGCTGGCCGCCGAGCTGGCTTCGCGCAGCGCCGAGGTCGAGGAAGGGGACGAGGAACAGCTCGTCGAGCAGCTGCGGCGCTTCCAGCGCGCCGCGCTGTTTCGCATCGCGGTCGCCGACCTGTCGGGGCTCCTGCCCCTGATGGTGGTCAGCGACCGGCTGACGGAAGTCGCCGAGCTGATCGTCGAGCAGGTGCTCGCCCTGAGCTGGAATTTCGTCACCACCCAGCTCGGTACGCCGATGTGCGGCGTGGGCGCGGCTCGGCGCGCGGTGCGCATCTGCGCGGTGGGTTACGGCAAGCTCGGCGGCATGGAGCTCGGCTACGGCTCCGATCTCGACCTGGTGTTCCTGCACGATTCGAGCGGCGAGCAACAGGAAACCGAGGGTGTGCGCTGCGTCGACAACCAGGTGTTCTTCGTGCGCTTCGTGCAGCGCCTGGTGCACACGCTGACCTGGCATTCGGCCGCCGGCCGGCTCTATGAGGTCGATATGCGGCTTCGGCCCAGCGGCAAGGGCGGCATGCTGATCACCAGCATCGAGGCTTTCGAGGACTACCAGCGCCAGGAGGCCTGGACCTGGGAGCAGCAGGCACTGCT
>DATFUG010000035.1:0-12775 GCA_035261025.1 Steroidobacteraceae bacterium
GCCCCCCGCGAGGGCCAGCCGCATTTGCGCCGGCTGTACGCAATCCTCAAGAGCATCGCGCCGGAGGCCAAGGAGGCGATCAAGTGGGGAATCCCCTTCTTCGTGGAACCGCGATTCCTGTTCGCGTTCTCCGCGCATAGAGCACACCTGAATTTCGCGCCACTGGCGGCGGGTTTGGAGCCATTTCGGGAGGAACTGCGCAAGCACAAGACCACCAAGAACTTCCTGCAGATTCCCTACAACGAGTCCCTGCCGGCGGAGCTGATTCGCAGGATTGCCGAGCGCCGTCTCCGGGCCGTGCATGGCCGTGAAGACGACGCTTTCTGGTAACCCCTCCCGGAAGGCATTGGCGCTCACAAACGCTGCCGCCTATTCCTTGGCTGGATACGGCGTTCCATCCCGGTGCGAATACCCCGCGCCGTCGGCGACCATGTCGATGTCCGGGTACGTGCAACGATCCTGCGGATCGGAATTACCGATCTCGAGCACCTTGGCCGGCCGGCCTGATTTATTGACGAGGTGGTGGCCATCGGAGTCGCCGCGCCTGAAGGCGGCGCAGTCCCCGGCATGCAATATCTCTTCGCCGGCGTCGGTGACCAGTATGAGCTCGCCCTCCACTACCCAGACGAACTCATCCTCATGGGTATGCCAGTGACGCTGGCTGGACCACGCACCCGGTTCGATGACGGTCAGATTGACGCCGAACAGGGTCAGCCCCGCGTGGCGCGCCAGTCGTTGGCAGGATTGAGCACTGCAGGGCGCGTCGAAGGGGCGCGGATAGCGGCTGCCAGTCTGCGCGGGCACGCTGGAAAGGTTGATCTTCTTCATAGTACTGCGCCCCATAAACGAGGCGTGATTCTGAGCCGGCTACCGCACACGGGCAAGGGACGGCTGTGGGTCTGGTGTCCGGCGCCGCAGCGGTGCCCGTGCGCGAGGGCGGCGATGCAGGGCATTTCCGGTGACGTGAACCTGGTGACGCCGCGGACGCTACTGCCCGCCACTCCGGGCACGAAAATCAACGCTTTCAGGCTAGAGTAGGGTTTCTCGACACACTCCATATAGGCTTAGACCTTGCCCTTGAAGTTGCCGGTCATGCAGCGAACAGTGCTCTGGATGGTGCGCCGATCCGCCACGGTACTGTGGGCCGCCGCCGGGCTTGTGACAATGACGAGCCGCGCCAATGCCGACGAGGAACATTGGATCACCGATGCCAAGGGCTGCAAGTTTCAGAACACTCACCTGCTGGCGCACGGATCCGTGGCTTGGTCTGGCGCCTGCGTGGCCGGATACGCCGAAGGCGAAGGAATCCTGTCCTGGACCCACTTAGGGAAACCGAACGGAAGCTATGAGGGGGACATGCATGCCGGGCGCCCCGATGGCATCGGCAAATATCACGACGCAAACGGGGATCGCTACGAGGGTGAATTCTACGCGGGCAAATACGATGGCCGAGGCACGTACACGTTCGCCAATGGCAACCAATACGAAGGGGATTTTGTTGCCGGGAAATCGACGCGGCACGGCACACTGACGCTCACTGATGGGCGGCGCTTTTCGACAGACTTGCTTACGGGACCAATGCGGGCGGGTTTTTATAAGGGCCCAGCAACCCTGCTTGTTGTGTGTTTGACCACCAGCAGCCAGTTGGAGTCCTTGAACCTGGTTCGTACTTCTGGAACTTCAGAATTTGACGAGCGAGCGACGGCCTTTGTAAGGGTGAGGGCCATTACAGGCGAGAAGCTGGTTGCCGATCCGGTTCCTGGGTGCCACATGGTAGGTGTTGCATTCAGGAAGGACGGCTACGAGGTATTCAGCAATGATTATTGGCTCATTCTGACAATTATTGATTGACGCTAAGAGTTGAGCGCCACCCTCGGCGCCACTGAGCGCAATAGAGCACAACTGAAACCCACAAAAGTCACGCAATCCTCTGATCATTTCTCGATGTATTGAACGTGTTGGATGAGATCGACGAGATTCGCGACGGCGACAGCGGCCTCGGGATCGACGCTCCGCAATTTGGACCGCCACACGGCCTGTGCAACCTCAATGTTGCAATCGCCTGATCTGGTGCATTAAGAGGGACCGTCGCCTCTCAGCCTTCCATCGCGGCCAGCACCTCGTCATGCATCGGCAGGCGCCGCGCCGCGGCCCGGATCGCGACGGCCTGCTGCGCGAGTGACGCCGTGATCGCCCCGGGGTCAATCAAGTCCGCTTCGGGGGGCCAGCCCGCCGGCCGCATCCCGAGACCCAGGAGGAGCGATTGCCAGCTTTCGGCGGCGAAGGTTTCGTCCTCCATGGGCGCATAGAGCCCGCGAGCCGCGAAGATCCGACGCTTCGCCTCGAGCGCAGGGGACGCTGGCGCCTCGCGTTCGCGACGCCAGAACGGCCCGTCGACGGGAGCACCGGCATAGAACGCCCGCTGGAAATCCCGGATCCGCTGGAGACTCGAGTGCACCACCCGGTTGTACTCCGCGGCCTCGTTCGCTTGCGGGCCGGTGTCGGGCAGCAGCGTGAGCAGGTGCGCGATCCCGATGTGCAGCACCAGCAAGTCCGCCTCGTGGATCGGATCCAGTTGGGCCGCCGCCTCGCCAATCGCCACGCAGTTTCCGCGCCACACCTGTGCCCGCGCGCGCGGCACGAACGTCTCGGTGCGCACGTCCTGCAGCGGCGCGCCCGCGACCTCCGCGGCCACCCGGAGCGCGCCCGCCTCATCGCCACCCTCCGCGTCGTGCACGTGGACGACGCCGGTGAACGGGCGCGTCGGATGCAGCAGCGTGCATCCGGCCGGCGAGACGCGTATTTCCGACAGCGGCGGAATCGAGCGGAACGGCGGTGCCCGGCCGCGGACGATGAGGCGCGCCGGACCCCATTCGGGCCCGCCTTCCAGCGCCACACCCAGCGCCTGGCCGATCAGCACGGCCCCGGTCCCCGAGGCGTCTACGAACAACTGCCCCTGCACTGTAAGCGCACCGCCATCCAGGCGTAGCGATGCGATGCGCTCGCCGGCAAGCTCCGCCTCCACGGCACGCGCCGCGAGCACGCGCACTTGCCGGGCGATGGCCAGCGAACGCAGAAAGCGCGCGTAGCGCAAGGCGCCGACGTGCAGGCCGGCCTGCTCGGGAGCGTCCCAGCCGCCCGTCCGTGCGACGGACAGCACGCGACCCTGGCGCGCCGCTGCGGCGGCCAGGCAGTAGTCCCCGAGCGGACCTGCGCCACCCTCGCTGCTGGCACGCAGCCAGGCGGGGAAGAACGGCTGGCCCAGAACCGGCGCGCCGGTGACAGCCCACGGATGAAAGAAGGAGTGCCACGCGGTCGAGCGCCCCACGTAGCCCTGTCCGTGCGAGTAGCTCGCGCCCGTGGCCCGCAGCAGCGCCCGTTCATCGATGCCGAGCTTGTCGTGCAGGGCGCGGATCGGCGGCAGGCCCGCAAGCACCTGCGCGGGCGAGGACTCGCCCGGCAGTTCCACCGCGGTGACGGCCACGCCCGCGCGGCCCAGTGCGCATTCCAGGGCCAGTGTGGCGAGCCACAGGGGCGCTCCGCTCCCCACGAGGACCACCTCGGACAGCGGCGCAACCGGGTCAGCGGTCGCGCTCACGCGACTTCCTTCGCAATATTGCAGTAGCGGCGCACGAACTCCTCGTGCCCCTGCAAGCCATCCAGCCCGGTGCGGATCCCATGCGCGTACTGCTCGAGCTGTTGCTGCATGGTGTCCACGGGCAGCGCATCGGCCAGCGGGCTGTACCCGTGCGGCTCGATGCCCTGCCCCCACAACACCGCGAGCCAACTGTCGCGCGAGAACAGGCCGTACTGATAGTTGGGCAGCACGGCACGTGAGCGGAACAGCGCGATCTTGTGGCGCAGGCTGTCCGGCAGCGGCATCGTGCGCACATGGTCCCACAGCGGCTCGCCGACGCGCTCGTTGGCCGCGTAGTGCAGCACCAGAAAGTCGCGGATCCGCTCGTACTGCAGGTCCGTCAGGCGATTGAATTCCTCTCGCAGCCGCTCGTCGAACGGTTGTGGACCGGGCCGCGGCATCAGCCGCAACAGGTCCGTCACGCCCGCCTGGATCAGGAAGATGCTCGTCGACTCGAGCGGCTCCAGGAACCCGCCGGCGAGGCCAATCGCAACGCAGTTGCCCTCCCAGGCGCGCACGCGCCGGCCGGCCCGGAATCGCAGCAGCCGCGGCTCGGACAGCGGACGCGACTCGAGGGAGTCGAGGAGCGAGTCACGGGCCTGCTCATCGGCCATCCAGCGGCTCGAGTACACATAGCCGTTGCCGACCCGGTGCTGCAGCGGGATGCGCCATTTCCAGCCGGCAAGCGCCGCCGTGGAGCGCGTATTCGGGGTCAGCGGCCCCTGGCGCGCACACGGCACGGCCCAGGCGCGATCGCAGGGCAGCCACTCAGCCCAGTCCTGCCAGGCAACGCCCAGCTCTTCGCCGACCAGCAACGAGCGAAATCCGCTGCAGTCAATGAACAGATCGCCCTCGATGCGCTCGCCGCTGACCAGCTGCAGGTGGCGCACATGCCCCGTCGCGCCATCGCGTGCAATGCCCTGCACCCGGCCCTCGTGGCGCCGGACGCCATGCGCCTCGCCCCACTGGCGCAGCATCGCCGCGTACAGCCCGGCATCGAGGTGATAAGCGTAGGAGAAGGTGCTCTGGGGCGAGCGCGCGTCCGGACTTGGGAACCCAAACAGGCACGCTCGGGCTGCCGACACTGAAAAGGAATACTCGCCGATCGGGCGCACCGGACGGGCGCTCGAGCGCAGTCGCATCCAATGGTGCTGAAATTCAATGCCGCCCCACGGTTCCCCGAAGGCACCGAAGGGATGCAGGTAGGCATCGCCCGGGCGGTTCCAATCCCGGAACTCGATCCCGAGCTTAAAGGTGGCGCGCGTCGCCTGCATGAAGCGCGCCTCCTCCACGCCGATCAATTCATTGAACACCTTGAGGTGCGGCAGCGTGGCCTCGCCCACGCCGACCGTACTGATCTCGTCCGATTCGACCAGTGAGATTGCGTAGTGCTCGCGTGGCAGGCGCGTGGCGAACGCGGCGGCCGCCATCCACCCGGCGGTGCCACCGCCGAGGATCGTGATCGAGAAGCGTTCAGACACCGTGAGCCCGGAACGGACGGCCAGTTACAGGGGGGGCCGTGGTCACGCGCTGGCGGACGCGGGGGTCGCCCGCCAGCGCGAGTACCAGGGCCCGTTCAGAACTTCGCACGAAGCCCGAGCTGGAAGCGCCGGTCGTTTCTCGACCAACCCGAGTCGAAGTACACCGGCCGCGCACCAGGGGTCGCCAGCGAATCGCCGAACACTTCCTGCTGGTACACGGCGGTGGTGTTCAGCAGGTTGCTGCCGGCGAGCGAGAGCTCCAGGTGTCCTCCCAGGGAATAGCGTATCGAGCCGTCAAGAAATCCCGATGCCTTCTGGAACACGGGCAGCCCGATGCAGCAGTCGAGGTTGTCCGTCAGGTAGCGCGAGCGCCAATTGTAGGCGAGGCGCGCCGCAAACGACCCCCTCTCGTACAACCCCACGACGTTGACCGTGTGGTCGGAGATCCCGGCCAGGCGGTGCGAATCGATCGTCGGCTGCAGGACGGCGTTCACGCCTGCGCCAAAGGCGCCCACACTGCCCGGACCCGCGACGCCACCGGCGTTGGCGAGGTTGGTGTTGTTGATGCCGTTCTGCCGCACGTAAGTGTAGTTGGCCTGCACGCCGAGCCCGCTCCATGCGCCCGGCAGGCGGTCAAAAAACGTCTGGTAAGCGACCTCGAAGCCATCCAGATTCCCGCCGTCATGGGTATTGAAGGGCCCGAGCATGCGCACGGTCTGCGTCGAACCGCCATTGGTGAACGGCCGGTCGAACTGCCCGAGCGCCACCCGGTCACTGAGTTTCTTGTAGAAGACGTCGAGGGCCAGCGAGCTGCCTCGCCCCCAGTAGCGCTCGTAAGTCAGGTCCACCTGGTCGGCCTTCTCGGGGCGCAGCGCCGAATTGCCCGCATTGGCCGCAAACACGAAGTTGTATCCCGTGACGTTGGCCGCCGTATGCGCCGCGGTCGGCGAGTTGTACACCACGTAGGGCGAATCCGGACCCGTGTTGATGATCGGTGGATTGATCTGCACAAAATTGCGCAGGTAGCCGAAGTCCGGCCGGCTGATGGCGCGCGCGTAGCCGAAGCGAACGAACTCGTCGTCCCTCAGGGTCAGGCGCACGTTCAGGCTCGGCAAGGCATCGACGTGCGAGCTGCTGTATGTGCCAGGCGTCCCGCCCCCGTTGGCGAAGGCGAGAATCCCCGGCGTGAGGTAGCAGCTGGGATTGACCACGCTGTTGGGGCCTAGCGGGGTGGCGCAGGGCGCCAGGGCGTTGAGCGCGGTCGCGTCGGGGTACTGCACGTTGCCGATGCCGTCTTCCTGGGTGCGCACGATCCGCAGGCCGATGTTGCCCACCACCACCTTGCCCGCCACTCGCAGCTGGTCGCCGCCGAAGTACAGCATGCCATAGACCGAGTCGGTCAGTTCGCGAACCCGCATCTGTTCCGCCGGCTGGAAACAGCTGCCATCGCTGAGGCCTGGCCGGTCGCAGATGGGCGTGTAGCCCCCGCCGAGCGGCGAGTTGGTGTTGTTGCCGCTGAGGCCCGAGACCAGCCGCGGGAAGTTCGTCAGCGTGGCGCGATTGAGGAACACCAGCGGACCGTTCGGGTAAGTTCCGCTGCCAAAGAATCCGTTGAAGTTGTCGGTGCCCCAGATGCCCGCCCCGTATCCCTTGAAATTGGGGTGCCCGGTGTTGCCGCCGCAGGAGCCGCTGGTCGGGTAGGCGCCGGGCGTGGTGTTGTCGATGTTGAATCCCGGGCCATTGCAATTCCAGCTGGCCGCAATGGGCGTCCAGTTGAACGTGGAGTAGCGCACCGTCTGGTCGCGGTCGGCATGCCGCGCCCCCACCTTGAGGGAGTCGAGCCAGCCGTGGTCGGCGAAGTCGTACTTAAGGTCGGCGCGCAGCGCCGTCTCGCTGCCCTCGTTGTCCTCGACGTGGCCCTGGATGAACGGCAACCAGTAGTTGTGCGGGTTGGTAAGACCGCCCGTCGCGTAGTTGACGTTCGAGCCGGGCAGGAATTGCACCTGGGGCATACCGTTGCCATTGAGGCTGTACTGGTCGTTCGCCATCGATCCGGTGGCGACCAGAATGTCATTGTTGAAGGTGTTGGCCTCCACGTACTGCGCATCGAAGTCGGCCTTGAGCCGCGGCTGAATGGTCCAGCTCACGTGCCCCGAGTAGTCCCGCGTGCCTTCCTCGTGGGCGAAGTTGCGGGCCTCGTTCTGGAAGTACAGGCCGTCGCGCAAGGTCGTGCAGGCTCCACCGAAGCAGTCGTTCACGAATGGCACGCCCGGGATGGCCGAACCGGCGTTGATGGCGTCGTTGATGTCCGGCGACCAGGTGCCGAAGAAGCTCCCGTGACCCTGCGTCAGCTGCCCCGACTGCAACATCCCGTTGGAGCCGAACACCAGCGGAGCGGAGCCGTCAGCGGGGCCGAGGATGGACGAGCCGCGCGGATTGAAGGCCGGCGTGCCGAAGTAGGAGCCGTCGAGGACCGCGTGACTGGCATCCTCCAGCCAGGCGTTGCGGTAGTTCGAATCGATGTACTGCAGCGTCACCTCGAGCGTCTTAGCGTCATTGGCGTACTGCCCGGCGATCGCATTGCCGGTGCGGTGGCGGTCATAGTCGACGCGCGAGTAGCGCACGCCATCGGGCGCGAACGCCCAGCTGCTGCCGCCGAAGGGGTTGCCGGTGCAGGGGATGCTGCCGTCGGCGTTGACGATCGCCGCGCTGGCCGTACCGTAGCCGCCCGTGCAGTAGGTATCGATCTTGTCATCGATCACGCTCTCCACGCGCGAGATCACGTGGCTGCGCGCGATGTCCACCAGGTAACCGAAACGACCGACGTCGGTGTTGATCGTGTCGCTCAGCAATGCCGAGACTTCGGAGGTGGAGTGCTTGGAGCGATCGCCATAGTCCTGGATCCCGTTAACGACGATGACCTGCCCGTCCTGGTCGAAAGGTCGCCGCGTGCGCAGGTTCACCGAGCCGGCGATGCCGCCTTCGATCATCTCGGCGGTCTGATTCTTGTACGAATCGACGCCATAGAGAAGTTCCGGGGAGACGTCGTTGAAGTTGAACCCGCGCGCCGAATCAGCGGAGAAGGTGTCGCGGCCGTTGAGCTCCGTGCGCACCTGCGTGAGGCCGCGTATCAGGATGTTGGTCGGCTCGCCGGACGGATGCGTGCTGTCGTCGTTGGATTGCAGGCGGTTGACCGTGATGCCGGGCACGCGCTGCAGGGCCTCGGAGGCGGACTTGTCCGGGAAGGCACCGATGTCGGTGGCGGTGATGGAATCGACCACCGTGTCCGCGTCCTTCTTGATCTGCTGCGCCGATTCGAGGGCACGGCGTACGCCGACCACCACGATCGTCTCAAGGTTCGTGCCGTTGCTATCGGCGCTGGCGTCGGCCGGCGCTTGCTGGGCGAGCGCCGGGCCCGCCATGCCGATGGCCGTCATCGCCAGAAGCGCCACGCCGCCGCGCAGTACGGCCCGTTGCCGCGCCCGTTCCATACGGCCGGCCAGAATCTTCGTCTTTCGATAACGCTTCATTGCCCCCACTCCCTGTGTGAACCCGTTGGTTGTCGTAGCCAAGCCCGACCGTGTCCCTACGGTCGCAGTGTTTTCGCAAGTTTGCGGCCTAAATGAGCCGCCCCGCTGTGCCCGTTAAGCTGTCAAATGCGCTTTTTCGCCCCTTTCACCCTCGGCTTTCATCGAGTATAGGCACGCGGTTCATGGCCCGCATACTGGTTTGCGTAAATTTGCGTAACTGCCGTTGGGAGCTAAGCCGCTTAATCCGGGAGCCGGCGGAAGCGGATGGCCTGCCCGCCTCCCGGGGCCAGGGCGATCGCCAGGTGGTCCTCCCGGCGCACCCTCTGGCGCACGATCTCGAGAGACTGCGGGTTCGTGCGGTAGTCGGCATCGGGTCCGTCACGGTAGATCTGCGCCTCGTAGGTCGCGCCTTCGTCGAGGAAGTCGAGCGCGATGTCCACCGTGCGGGCCTGCTCGTTGCTGATGGCACCGAGGTACCAGTCGTTGCCGTGCCGTTCCTTCCGCGCGGTGATGACGTACTCCCCGATGCTGGCGGCCAGCGTGCGCGTGACTTCCCAGTCCGTCGGCACGTCCTCGATGAAGCGGAACGCGTCGGGCCGGGCCCGGTAGTTCTCCGGCAGGTCGGCCGCCATCTGGATGGGGCTGTAGAGCACGACGTACTCGGCCAGCTGCACCGCCAGCGTCGATTGCACGCGCTCGCGCAGCTCGGTGTGCCCGAACTGCAGATCGAAAATGCCAGGTGTGAAGTCCATCGGCCCCGAGAGCATGCGGGTGAAGGGCAGGATCGTGAGGTGATCGGGTGGGCTCGTCGGCCGGGCCCACGCGTTGTACTCCTGCCCGCGCGCGGCCTCGCGGCTCACCATGCTGGGCCACGTGCGCCGCAGGCCGGTGTCCTTGACCGGCTCATGTGCGTCGATCGCGATGTGGTGGGCCGCCGCGGCCTCCACCACCTTCTGGTCGTGGCGAACCATGTATTGCCCCGCGAACCACTCGTGCCCGATGCCGCCATCGGCGAGCGTGCGTTCGATCGAGCCGTTGGGTCGCACATAGCCGGTCTTCACCGTCCGCATGCCTTGGCTCTCGTACAGCGCCAGCGCCGGGTCGAGCTGGCGCTCGTAATTTTCCGCGGCGCCGGCCGTTTCGTTATGCCCGATCAGGCGCACGCCGCGCGTGCGGCCGTAGCGCGTGATCGCGGCGAGGTCGAAGTCCGGAGTCGATTCCGTGAAACTGAAGCGCGGGCCATTGGCGGTCCAGTCGCCGTCCCAGCCGGTGTTCCAGCCCTCCGCAAGCACGCCGTGGAAGCCGTGCTCGGCGGCAAAGTCCATGTAGTGCTCCACGTTTTCGGTGGTGGCACCGTGCTTCGGCCCGCTCGCCCAGGTGTAGCGGCCGATATGCATCCCCCACCAGACGCCCACGTACTTCCCGATCTCGATCCAGGAGGTGTCGGCGATCGCGCTGGGCTCGTTAAGGTTCAGCTCGATGCGCGAGTCGGCAAGGCCCATGGGCGTGGGCGAGACGAGCACCATGCGCCAGGGCGTGCGAAACGGGCCGGTACGGCGCACCAGCACGCCGTCAGACCAGGGCATCAGGTCGGCCTTGAGCGTGTGCTCAGCGACTCGCCGCAGATTCATGCTCGCGTAGTCGACGAGCTCGGCCTCGTGGATCGAAAGGTACAGCCCGTCGCCCTGCAGCGTCAGCGGCGTTTCGGCGAGCGTGACCTCCCACAAGGGCGCCTTGTGGTACAGGTACTCATCGCGTTCGCGCTGGCGCGCGTAATACCACCAGGCGCTCCACTCGCCCTGGAGCGCGAATTCGGTGAGTTCATCGACGATCGCCACGGCCTCGTGCGCGCCGAAGGCCGGGTAGTCGTAGCGGAAACCGAGGCCGTCGTCGAACACCCGGAACACGACGTCGAAGGGCACGGCATGCGGGCCTGACAGGGAAACCCGCATTTCCTCATGGCGATCGCGGATCACGCGCTCCTCGCCCCAGGGCTGCTCCCACGTCGTATCGGCACTGGAGCGGCGCACGCGCTGGATGCGGGTGACCTGGCCATTGGCCTTGCCGGCGAAGCGCAGACCGAGCGCGGAGTGCGTTAGGATCGCCCGCCCGCCGCGGGTCACGTCGTAGTAGGCACCGCCCGCCGCGTCGACGCCCACGCAGGCGCGCAACACCTGCCCTGGTGAATCCACGCACGCCTTGCCCGCCCCATTCGCGCCCTGCGCGCCCGGCGCGCACAGCCAGCACACGACCACAGCCGCCAGCGCCATTATCCTTCTGGTGCGTCGCATAGACCCTCCCGCGTGTCGAACCCAGGCGGAATGGTAATGCAACTTTTGCGTTCATGCACGCCCAGATGACGCGCAAGGAGTGGCCGGGCGGCCGACTTTTGTTAGGCAATATGCCTATTATTATGGGGTTCTGCCTTCAGCTGATCGCTGCCTGGCCGCGGCAAGGCGCTCATTCCAGGCCAGGGCTCATTTTATAGTGCAAGTTTTGCGTTACGAGGCGGCCTCGGGTAACGCCCGCGGCTGAAGGCCACGGCGGCCACCGTACCGACAGCGAGCAGCGCCGCGGACAACAGGGGTACGCCGCGCGCGCGGCCCTGGAACGCGCTGTCCATCACGGGACCTAGAAATACCGCGCCCACCAACTGGGGCGCCACCAGGAACAGGTTGTGGATGCCCATGTACACACCCATCTTTCGAGCCGGCGACACGCTGGCGACGATGGCGTAGGGGAGCGAGAGGATCGAGGACCAGGCGATCCCGATTCCCACGGCGGACAGCCAGGGCCAGGAGCGGTCGGTGCGCAGCACCAGCGCAGCAATGCCGAGAGCACCGAGGGCGAGACAGGCGGCGTGCGTGCGGAAATGACCGAAGCGCTCGCCAGCCCGCGCAATGAAGGGTGTCGCCAGCACCGCAGCGCCGTTGTACAGCGCGAACAACACGCCAACCCAGTCGGCGGCGGCCTGGTAAGCGGCGGATGTCGGGTCGCGGCTGGCAAAGCGAGTCTCCGCCATGGCCGGGACGGTGTACACCCACAGCGTGAACAGCCCGAGCCACGTGAAGAACTGGATCACCGCGAGTTGTTTCATGGCGCTCGGCATCTGCACGATGTCCTCGGCGATCTCGAGGAGCCCGGTGGGTTGGCGCCCACGACGCTGCAGCCAGCCGACCCACGCCTGACCCACGCCGAGCCCTGCCGCCAGTGCCGCGAGCACGTACAGCTCCGGACGCAACCGCAACCACCAGGCCAGGAGCGCGCCGCCGATCGCCGCCCCGACCCAGAGGCTCCCGTAGGTCACGTGCCGCTCCGCCGAGCGCAGCGCACGGGCCCCGCCGGGCGCGCTCGGCTCGGCAGCGGTCGGCCTCGCGGGCGGCTCGCGCGTCGCGAGCACCGTCCAGCCTACGGCCAACACGATCGTGACCGCGCCAATGTAGAACGCGTAGCGCACGGGCCCGGGCAGTCCGCCACCGGGGCGGGGGCCGTCGCCGAATAGCGCGCCGAGCGCCCAGGGCAGTGCCGAGGAAACGATCGCACCGCAGCCGATGAAGGCCGCCTGCAGGGTGAACGCACGCGTCTGTCGTTCGGGCGGAATCAGGTCGCCGGTGAGCGCCCGGAGCGGCTCCATGGCGATGTTGGCCGAGAGCGTCAGGAACCAGAGCATGGCCGCCGCAGCGGCCAGCGATGCAGCGTTCACGAACAGCACGAGGGCCAGCGCGGTGCTCAATGCCCCGAACAGGATGTAAGGTCGCCGCCGTCCCCAGCGGCCGGTGGTGCGATCGCTCAGGTAGCCGACGATGGGCTGCACCAGCGCACCGGTGACCGGACCGGCGATCCACAGGACCGCGAGCTGGCCGACGTCAGCGCCGAGCCACTGGAAGATGCGGCTGGTGTTGGCGTTTTGCAGCCCCCAGACCACCTGCACGCCGAACAGGCCGATGCACAGATTGACGATGGTGGCAAACTGCGCGGTGGCGGTTGTGGGTTTCATCGCGCGCTTTCTCCCCCCGGAGCTATCCCCTCGAAGCCGGGAGGCCGGCGTGTGCTACGCTCTGTGTCGCATGGCCCCTGTACCAGTTCAATGCATGCCATGACAAATGTCCAGCGTGGAAATACGACGA
>DATFUG010000036.1:0-5732 GCA_035261025.1 Steroidobacteraceae bacterium
GAACTGCCATCCTTTCTATACCGGCAAGCAGAAGATGGTCGACACGGCCGGCCGCGTCGACAAGTTCCGCAAGAAATACGCGGCTGCGGCCGCACGCTGATCGCGGCGAAAGCCAGGGCGCCGCGGGTGCGGCGCGTGCACTCGCGCGGTGCGCGGGAGTGCGAACCGACAGCTTGATTCCATGATGCGCGCATGTAACGCTGCGGCGGCATGGCCAAGCCCGACTACGAACTGATCAATCCCGCCACCGGGACCCGCTCCAGCCTCCCGGTGCGTTCCGGCACGATCGGACCGGATTGCCTGGACGTCGGCGCGATCACAAAAGACCAGGGCGTCTTCACCTTCGATCCCGCCTTCAGCGTCACCGCCAGCTGCGAGAGCAAGATCACCTACATCGACGGTGACGCCGGGCTGCTGCTGTATCGCGGCTATCCGGTGGAGCAGCTCGCCGCCAGCAGCTCGTTCATGGAAGTGGCCTACCTGCTGATCAACGGCGAGCTGCCGGGCACGGCGGAACTCGGCGCCTATCGCACCAGCATCACGCGCCACACGATGATCAACGAGTCGCTGCTGCGCTTTACCAACGGGTTCCATCACAACGCGCATCCGATGTCGATGGTCTCGGCGGTGGTGGCCTCGATGGCGGCCTTCTACTACGACTCGATGGACATCCACAGTCCGCGGCACCGGGAGATTTTCTCGCACCGGATCATCGCCAAGCTGCCGACCATCGCCGCGGCGGCGCACAAGCACGCGCTCGGCCAACCCTTCATCTATCCACGCAACGATCTCGACTACTGTTCGAACCTGCTCAACATGTTCTTCGCCGTGCCCTGCGAGGAATACCAGGTCGATCCAATCGCCGCGCAGGCACTGGACCTGCTGTTCATCCTGCACGCCGACCACGAACAGAACGCCAGCACCACCACCGTGCGCCTGGCCGGCAGCACCGGCACCAATCCCTACGCCGCCATCTCCGCCGGCGTCTCGGCGTTGTGGGGTCCGGCGCACGGGGGCGCCAATGAAGCGGTGCTCAACATGCTGGAGGAGATCGGCAGGGTCGAGAACATCCCGAAGTACCTGACGCTCGTGAAGGACAAAGGGAGTCATTCGAAGCTGATGGGCTTCGGCCATCGGGTCTACAAGAATTTCGATCCTCGGGCCAAGATCATCCGCGAGGCCTGCCACCGGGTGCTCGCCAAGCTCGGCCACCAGGAGGACCCGCTGTTCGAACTGGCGCTGCGCCTCGAGGAGATTGCGCTCAAGGACGAATACTTCGTCTCGCGCAAGCTCTATCCCAACGTCGATTTCTACTCCGGCCTCATCTACAGCGCACTGGGTATCCCGCGCTCCATGTTCACGGTGATGTTTGCGATCGCCCGCACCGTCGGCTGGGTGGCCCACTGGCTGGAGATGGTCGGCGATCCGGCCATGCGCATCGCCCGGCCGCGCCAGCTGTACACGGGCCCGACGCAGCGCAACTACGTCGCCCTGGCCAAGCGCGCCTAGAGTCGCGGCGAGCCCTCGCCGGTGAGCAGCGCCTCGAGTTCGCTGGCATCCGCGCGGCGCATCGGGCGCCCGTCGACAGGGCTGACCGGAGCCTGCCGGATACCGTCGAGCGGGAATACCGTCGCGTCGATCACCTGTCGATCGAGCTCGAAGCGCACCGTGGGATAGATCCGGAAGCGCTCGGCATCGAGGCGCAGGCGATGCTCGCCGACATCGTGCCCGACGCCACGATCCATCAGGTTGAGCGCGACGGATTCGGGATGGTCCGTGAACAGGTGCAGCTGCACGTCGGTGTGCGCCGTCGCCGTGCCGTTGAGCACCGGACCCACCAGCCGCGGCGAGAAGGCCGCCAGCGTACGCATGGCCCGCAGCGCCGCGCTCCGTTGCGCGCGCAGGGTCGCGCCGTGCGAGTCGGCGGCGAACAGGCGCTGGTATTCCACCAACGCGGCCTCGACCTCCGAGTTGCTGGGCAGCGCACCGTCCTCGCCCACGCCAAAGCGGACGGCGGCCTTGCGCTTCGCGGCGCGGAAATCCTGGATGCCGTGCTCGGCCATGACGCGCGCGGCTTCCTGTGCCAGCGCGCGGCGCAGATTTTCACTCCGGGGCGAGTTACGGCGAGGCATGGACGGATGATAAAGGCTAGAACAGCGGTTCGGAGCTGCTGTTGGCGGGGACTCCCGGAGTCCCGGAGGCGGCGGGGAGCTTGCCTTCCAGGAAAAATTCGTCCAGGCCGTCGGCCTCCGCAGGCGCGACCAGCAGACCCGTCGTCGCATTGATCCGGGCGCTCACCACCCCGGCGGGCATCGGCCGCGGTACGTCGGGTACCCCGCGCAGGGCCTCGCGCATCAATCGCACCCAGATCGGCACCGCCACGCTGCTGCCCTCTTCACCCTCGCCCAACGGACGCTCCTGATCGAAGCCCACCCACACGGTCGCTTCCAGGTTGGGATTGAAGCCGTTGAACCAGGTGTCGTGGGATTCGTTGGTCGTGCCGGTCTTGCCGCTGATGTCGCTCCGTCCCAGCACCAGTGCCCGCCGGCCGGTGCCGCGCTTGATGACGTCGGCCATCAGATCATCCATCAGCCAGGCGTTGGCCGGGGTGATGATCTGGGGCGCACGCCGCTCGGCACTGACGAGCGGGATCATCCACTCCGCCGGCGACGGCGCCAGCGTCAACGCGCCCGCACGCGGCGCCGCCGCGGCGCTGACGGCGAGGGTCGGCGCGCCGGCGCCAGGAGCGGGTGGCGGGAGCTGCGCGGCCTGGTCCGGTGGCGGCACACAGGCTTCGCAGACTTTGCGCGGCGTGGCCCGCCAGACCGTCGCGCCGGTGCCGTCCTCAATCCGGTCGATGAAATACGGATCGATCTTGTAGCCGCCGTTGGCGAAGGTAGCGTAGCCGGTGGCCACCTGCAGCGGGGTTGCCTGCACGGTGCCGAGCGCGAGCGTCAGGTTGTTGGGCATCGCCGCGCGATCGAAGCCGAAGCGGGTGGCGTACTCGATCACATCGGCGGTGCCCACGGCGCGCAGCAGGCGGATCGACACCAGATTGCGCGAACGCACCAGGGCATCGCGCAGGCGCGTCGGGCCGCTGAAGGCGCCGCCATCGTTCTCCGGCCGCCAGGTCTGCTCGACGCCGCCGTCGGCGATCACGATCGGCGCGTCCATGATCACGCTCGCGGGCGTGAAGTCGTGCTCGAGGGCGCAGGAATACAGGAAGGGCTTGAACCCCGAGCCGGGCTGGCGGCGCGCCTGCGTGACATGGTTCCAGGCATTGCTGAAGTAATCGAAGCCACCGACCAGGGCGACCACGGCACCATCCTGCGGGTCGAGCGCCACGAGCGCGCCCTGGGCCTCCGGGATCTGACCGAGTTGCGCCGCACCATGGCCGTCGCTGATCACGTAGATCACGTCCCCGCGGTGCAGAAGAGTGTCGGCGTGACCGCTCGGCGCATCACCGCGTGCCCAGGCCATGCCGTCCCAGCCGACCTGGGCCAGGCCGCCGCCGCGCAGGTAGACGCGCGCCGCCGCCGGCGCCACCGAGACCACGACGGCAGGCAGCAGGTTGCCGATGGGCGGCAGGTCGGCCAGCAGCGCTTCGAGCTGCGCCGGTGCCGTGCCTTCGAGCTTGGCCTTGCGGATCGGACCGCGATAGCCGTGGCGGCGATCGTAATCGATGAGCCCCAGCCGCAAGGCGCGGTTCGCCGCCGTCTGCAGCCGGCCGTCGATCGTGGTGATGGCGCGATACCCGGCGTTGATGGCATTTTCGCCGAAGCGGGCAACCACCTCCTGGCGCACGATCTCGGCGACGAAGGGTGCCTCGATGTCCGAGCGCGGCGCGTACTCCCGGGCGTTGATCGCTTCGGCCAGCGAGCGCTGCTCGGTATCCGCGTCGATGAAATGCAGCGCCAGCATGCGCTGCAACACGTAGCGGCGCCGCTCGGCCGCGCGCCTGGGGTTGGTGACCGGGTTGTAGGACGAGGGCGCCTGCGGGAGTCCGGCGAGCATCGCCGCCTCGGCCACCGACAGCTCGGACAGCGGTTTGCCGAAGTACACTTCGGCGGCAGCCGCGACCCCATAGGCGCGCTGGCCGAAGAATATGACGTTTAGATAGGTCTCCAGGATCTGCTGTTTGGTAAAGTCGTGCTCCATCTGCAGGGTCAGGAAAACTTCCTGGAGCTTGCGGGCGACGTTCTTGTCACGCGTCAGGAACATGTTGCGCGCGGTCTGCATGGTGATGGTGCTGGCGCCCTGAGAATAATTACCAGTCGTCAGGTCGACATAGACCGAACGCAGCAAGCTGAAGTAATCGATACCGCCATGCTGGAAGAAGCGATCGTCCTCCGCCGCCAGAAAGGCTTCGCGCACCAGCTGCGGAATTTCCTCATAGCTCACAGGGACGCGGCGCTGTTCACCAATCTGTGTAATGAGCGCGCCGCTCCGGGTGTAGACCCGCAGCGGCACCTGCAGCGGCATGGTGCGCATGCCGGCTTCGCTCGGGAGCGAGGGCGCCAGGTACACATAGCTGGCCAGCACCGCATAGACGACGCCGAGCAACAGCACCAGGCAGACCGCCCCCAGACCAATCAGCACACGCAGCGTGCGGGACTTCACTTATTGGGGCTCCGTTGGTTGCGCCGTGGACAGGGGCCATGTTGAAGTGCGGGGCTGATATGCAAGCCCCGACCCAGACGCAGACCCGCAATGGACTTAAAGTGCCTCAGAGCGTCACCGACGACCAATTTCGTGAGACTACTCACGTTCAATTTAACCGACGGCTGATATATATTTGGCTGCACATTCGCTCAACTTCGCCATATTGGCGTGTATCTTACTGATAAGGAAGGGAAAACGTGTTCCTGTTCTCGCGTAAGAACCGCCAGCTCCTGGGATTGGACATCACCACGTCCTCGATCAAGCTGATCGAGCTGACTACGGCGGGTGGCCAGTACCGTGTGGAAGCGTACGCGGCCGAGCCGACGCCGGCGAATTCCATGAATGAAAAGACGCTCGTGGATCCGCAGGCCGTGGGTGAAGCGATCCGCCGCGCCGTCAAGCGCTCGGGCGCCACCAGCGATGAAGTGGCGATCGCCATCAGCGGCGATGCGGCCATCACCAAGGTGATCCAGATGCCGCGCGGCATGCGTGACTCCGATCTCGAATCACAGGTCGAGATGCAGGCCGACCAGTACATACCCTTCCCCATGGACGAAGTCAGCTACGACTTCGAAGTATTGGGACCGTCCGAGAAGGACAATGATTCAATCGATGTGCTGCTGGTGGCCTCGCGCACCGACAACGTCGAGCAGCGGCGGGCCGCCGTGGCGGCCGCCGGCCTCAATGCACGCATCGTCGATGTCGAGGCCTTCGCGCTCGAGAATGCCTGCAAGCTCATGACGCACCAGATGCCCGACGGTGGCATCGATCGCACCATCGCGGTGGCAGATTTTGGCGCCAGCAACACCACGTTCAGCGTGCTGCGTAACCTCAAGATCGTCTATACCCGCGATTTCGCCTTCGGTGGCCAGCAGCTCACCGAAGAAATCATGCGCACCTACGGCCTGACGATGGAAGAGGCGGGACGTGCCAAGAAGGAAGGCGGCCTGCCCGGCAACTTCCAGGCGGAAGTGCTCGATCCGTTCATCGACGACATGACGCAGCAGGTCAGCCGCTCGCTGCAGTTCTACCTCGCCTCCGGCACCGGCCGCGAGCAGCCCGAGAAGATC
>DATFUG010000037.1:0-8102 GCA_035261025.1 Steroidobacteraceae bacterium
CTGGTACCGCAGATCCAGCACAGCATCGAGGCCCGCTTCCACCTCGACGAACCGCTCTGGCGCCAGTACCTGCGCTACCTGGGGGATCTGGCGCACGGGGACCTGGGGCCCTCCTTCCAGTACCGCAACACTTCCGTGAACGAACTGATCGCGCAGGGGATGCCCGTGGACCTCGCGATCGGCGGCGCCGCCATGCTGATCGCGCTGCTGCTCGGCCTCAGCGCCGGATTGCTGGCCGCCACGCGGATCGGCGGCTGGCGCGACCGGCTGCCCATGAGCCTGGCGATGCTGGGCATTTCCGTGCCCGTGTTTGTCACGGCACCGCTCCTGATCCTGGTGTTCGCCATCCGCCTGCACTGGCTCCCGGCCGGTGACTGGGTGAGCGGTTCCTGGCAGCATCTGGTGCTGCCCTCAGTGGCGCTGGCCCTGCCCTTCACGGCCTACATCGCACGCATCGTCCGTTCCGCCGCCATCGAGGCGCTGGCGAGTCCGTTCATCCGCGCCGCGCGCGCCAAGGGATTGCCCACGCGCACGATCGTGCTGCGCCACGCGCTGCGGCCCACGCTCATGCCGCTGGTCTCTTATCTCGGACCTGCGCTGGCCGGCGTCCTCACGGGCTCGATCGTGATCGAGCAGGTCTTCGGCCTGCCGGGGATCGGGCGCTTCTTCGTGACCGGCGCGCTCAATCGCGACTACACCCTCGTCACCGGAATCACCGTGCTGTATGGCGCGCTCATCATCGCGATGAACATCCTCGTGGACCTGTGCTACGGCTGGCTCGACCCGCGCGTGCGTACCCGGCCATGAGTCCTGCAACGCGGAATCCAGCCCCGCAGCGCGATGGACCATGGCGCCGCAGCGGGCGGCGCTTCTGGGCCCGGCGCGGCGCGCGCTGGGCGCTTTGGCTGCTGGGCCTGATCATCGCGCTCTCGGTGCTGGTGCCCGCCCTCTCGCCCCACGACTACGCCACGCCCTCATGGGCCCACATCTTCAACCGCCCGAGCTGGCGCGACGGCCAGTGGTTCGGGACCGATGGCCTGGGACGCGACCTGCTGGTGCGCGTGATGTGGGGCTGCCGTATCTCGCTGCTGGTCGGCATCGCCGCGAGTCTCGTGAGTGTCGCGATCGGTGTCGCCTGGGGCACCACGGCGGGCTATATCGGCGGCCGCACGGACGGGCTGCTGATGCGCACCGTCGACGTTCTGTACTCCGTCCCCTTCATCCCGCTGGTGATCGTGCTCGAGGTGCTGTTCGGCCGCAATTTCCTGCTGGTGTTCGTCGCCATTGGCGCGGTCTCCTGGCTCGATATCGCCCGCATCGTGCGCGGCCAGACCCTCGCCATCCGCTCGCAGAACTACATCGAGGCGGCGCTCGCCTTGGGGCTGCGCACGCCCGCCGTCATCTGGCGGCATGTGATTCCCAACCTCCTCGGCCTGGTCATCGTGTACGCCACGCTGACGGTGCCCAGCGTGATCTTGTTCGAAGCGCTGCTGAGCTTCCTGGGGCTGGGTGTGCAGGCGCCGCTGGCCTCGCTCGGCTCGCTGGTCGCCGATGGCGCCAACGAGATGCAGGCCAACCCCTATCTGCTCGTGATCCCTGCGGCCTTCCTGGCCGCGATCATCCTGTGCCTGAACTACCTCGGCGATGCGTTGCGTGACGCGCTCGATCCTCGTCATGACTGATACACGCCCATCGCTCCTGCAGGTACGCGGCTTGAGCGTGAGCTACGCCGGATCACAGGGTCTGCTGCCCGCAGTGAGCAAGGTCGATCTTGATCTCCAGGAACACGAATGCCTCGGGGTGATGGGTGAATCGGGTTGTGGGAAGTCGCAACTCCTGTTGGCGATTCTCGGACTGTGTGGAAGTGCCGCGCGCGTCACCGGCAGCATCCGCTATCGCGGCGAGGAGCTGCTGGGCGCCAAGCCCGCGCGCCTGGCGGCGCTGCGCGGACGGCGGATCGCGATGGTGTTCCAGGAGCCGCAGAGCGCGCTGAACCCTTACCTGAGCATCGCAGCGCAGCTGTGCGAGGGCGCGCGCCATCATCTGCAGCTCACGCGCCGCGCCGCGCTGTCCCGCGCGGCTGAACTGCTGGAACTGGTGCAGATCAACGCGCCCGGCGTGCGGCTGCGCCAGTTCCCGCACGAACTCTCGGGCGGCATGCGCCAGCGGGTCACGATCGCGATGGCGCTGATGTGCGAGCCGGAGATCCTGTTGCTCGACGAGCCGACCACCGCGCTGGATGTGACGATCCAGGCGCAGGTGCTGGACGTCCTGAGCTCGATCCGGGCACGCACCGGCGTGGCGACGATCTTCGTCAGTCACGATTTCGGGGCGCTGGCCACGATGGCCGAGCGCCTCACCGTGATGTACGCCGGGCGCGCCGTTGAACAGGGCACGATTGGACAGCTGTACGCGGCGCCCCTGCACCCGTACACGAGCGGCCTGCTGCGCTCGCTCCCCCGGCTCGACCTGCCGCTGCCGAAGCGGCTCGCGGCGATCCCCGGACAGCCCCCGGACCTGGCGGAACTGCCGCCCGGCTGTGCCTTCTCGCCGCGCTGCCCGCTGGTTCATTCCGCCTGTCTGGAGCGTCCGGCGCTGCGCACGCGCCGGACGGACCAGAAGGTGGCCTGTCATTGCGAGCTGCCCGCGGACCGGATCGCCGAGGCCTGGTCGTGACGATCGCGAAGGCAGAACCGCTCCTTGCGGTCAGCGACCTGAGCGTGCGCTACCGCTCAGGGCTGCGGCTGCTCGGCGCCCACGCCGTCCGCGCCGTGGCTGGCGTGCGCTTCACCATCAGCCGCGGCGAGAGCTTAGGGTTGGTCGGCGAGTCGGGCAGTGGAAAATCGAGCATCGCGCGCGCGTTGCTGCGGCTGATCCCGGCGAGCGGTTCCGTGCGTTACCAGGGCACGGAACTGCTCCAGGCCCGGGGCAAGGCGCTGCGGGCGATCCGCGAGCGCCTGCAGATCATTTTCCAGGATCCCCTCGGTTCGCTCGATCCACGCATGGACGTCGGGGACCTGGTGGCCGAGCCGCTGCGCGAATTTCGCGCCGCGCTGAGCCCTATCGCCCGCCGTGACCAGGTCGCCGCGATGCTCGGGCGGGTCGGTCTGGGCAGCGAGCTGCTGCCGCGCTACCCGCATCAGCTCTCGGGCGGGCAGGCGCAGCGGGTGGGGATCGCACGCGCGCTGATCCTGGGGCCGCAGCTGCTGATCTGCGATGAGCCCGTGGCCGCGCTGGATATGTCGATCAAGTCGCAGGTGGCCAATCTGCTGCGCGACATGCGCGACGAACTCGGCCTAGCGCTGCTGTTCATCGCGCATGACCTGGCCACCGTCCGCTACCTGTGCGAGCGGGTGCTGGTGCTCTATCTGGGGCGGGTCATGGAGATAGCCGATCGCGAGGCCCTGTTTAGCGCGCCACAACACCCCTACACGCGCGCGCTGCTGGCCGCCCACCCGAACCCCGACCCCAGGGGCCCGCAACGCCCCGCCACCCTGCCCGGAGAAGCGCCGGCCACCCTCGAGGCGCCCTCGGGCTGCGTGTTCCGCGCCCGCTGCCCACTGGCCGTGGCGCGCTGCACCAGCGAGGTGCCGGTTTTGCGCGCGGTGGGCAGGAGCCTCGTGGCCTGCCACCGCGCCGGCGAGTAAATGCGGCGCACGCCGGGGCGACGCGCTAATATTGCCGGCCTTCGTTGCGTGGCACTATCCAGAACATCAATATGATCAGGGGAGCGAGATTGCAATGAGAATGCGCAAGTTACGGTCGCTGGGTTTGATCACTACCGTCGCCCTGTTGCTGGGGGCCTGCTCGAACCAGATGGAGCCTGCACAACAGGCCATCGCGGGCATCGACAGTGCGATCGCCAGCGCCTCACCGGATGCCGGCAAGTACGTCCCGGACGAACTCGCCACCGTCAAGGGCAAGCTCGCCGACCTGAAGTCCGCATTCGACAGGAAAGATTACGTCGCGGTGCTCGCCGGCGCTCCGGCCGTGCTGACCGAAGCGCAAAACCTGCTCGGCGACGCGGCGCTCAAGAAGGACGCGGTGATCAAGGCGATGGGCGGAGAATGGACGAGCCTTGCCGCCACCGTCCCGCCGCTGGTCGCTGCCGTCAGCAAGCGCGTCGCGATGCTGGACAAGCTCAAGCACCCGCCGGCGGGCGTAGACCTCACTGCCGCCAAGGCGGGCATGACCGAAGCCACGGCGCTGTGGAGTAAGGCCCTGGCCGCATTCGCCGCAGGCAATGTCGAAGAGGCCGTCACCTCCGCCCGCGACGTGAAAGCCAAGGCGGTCGCGGCGGCGGCGGCGATCAAGCTCTCGCTCCCCAAGACCTGAAGAGGCGCCGAACGCTTTAGGCGCCCTTGGCTCTAGGGCGCCACGGCTTCGATCCGCTCCACCGTACGCCAACCGCGAGGCAGGACCGCGCCGCGCTGCGCGCGCTCGCCCCGATAGTGCTCCAGATCCGCCGGGTTGAGCGTCATCTGGCGTTCCCCTGAATACACCCGCAAGGCCTGTCCGGCGCCGACCACCGCCACCGCGCTCATCAGCTCTTCGCGCGCCTGCGCCCGCTTGCCGGGGATGCCGAACAGCTTGTTGCCCTTGCCCCGCGGCAGTTCCGGAACTTCTGCGACCGGGAACACCAGCAGCCGTCCTTCACTGTTGAGCGCCGCGACGAGCGCCTCGGGCTGCGGCACCGGCACCGGCGGCAGCACCACGGCGCCTACAGTCACGTTGATCACGGCCTTGCCGGCGCGATTCCGCGACTGCAGTTCCGACAGGCGCACGGTAAAACCAAAGCCGGCGTCGGTCGCCAGCAGCCACAGGTCGGTCGGCTCGCCGATCAATACTCCCGCGAAGCGCGCGCCATCCGGCGGATCGAGCCGCCCGGAGAGCGGCTCGCCGGCACCACGGGCGGAGGGCAGGCTGTGGGCCGCGAGGCTGTAGGCCCGTCCGGTCGTGTCGATGAAGAACGCCGCCTGCGTACTGCGCCCCCGCGCCGCCGCCTGGAAGGCATCCCCGGTCTTGTAGGTGAGCGTGCGCGGATCAAGGTCGTGTCCCTTCGCCGCCCGCACCCAGCCACCCGTCGACAGCACGATGGTGACCGGTTCATTGGCAAGCAGGTCGGTGGCCTCGATAGCCTGTGCCGCCTCGCGCTCGACCAGGCGGGTGCGCCGCTCATCGCCGTATTCGACCGCGTCCGCGGCGATCTCGCTGCGCATCAGCTTGGTCAGCTTCGCCTTGCTCGCCAGCAGCGCCTCGAGCTCCGTGCGCTCCGTGCTCAGCTGCTCCTGCTCGTCGCGGATCTTCAGCTCCTCCAGCTTCGCCAGATGACGCAGCTTCGTCTCAAGGATCGCCTCGGTCTGTTCGGCGCTGAGCTTGAAGCGCTTCATCAGCACGGGTTTCGGCTCTTCCTCGCGCCGGATGATGCGGATCACCTCGTCGAGATTGAGGTAGGCGATGAGCATGCCGTCCAGCAGGTGCAGGCGGCGCGTCACCTTGTCGAGCCGGAACTCCAGGCGTCGCCGCACCGTGCGGCGCCGGAATTCCAGCCATTCCGCCAGCAGTTCCTTCAGGCCGCAGACGCGCGGGCGCCCGTCGAGCGCGATGACGTTGAGGTTGACGCGATAGCTCCGTTCCAGGTCAGTGGTCGCGAACAGGTGCGCCATGAGCTGCACGACATCGACGCGACTGGAACGCGGCTCGATGACCAGCCGGGTCGGATTCTCGTGATCCGACTCGTCGCGGATATCCTCGACCATGGGCAGTTTCTTTTCACGCATCTGCTGCGCGATCTGCTCCTGCACCTTGCTGCCCGACACCTGGTAGGGGAGCTGCGTGATCACGATGTGGCCGCTCTCTTTTTCCTGTTCCCACACCGCGCGCGCGCGATAGCTCCCGCTGCCGCTGTTGTAGAAGTCGACCAGTTCACTGCGATTCGAGATGATCTCCGCGCCGGTCGGCAGATCCGGCCCCTTGACGTGCTTCAGCAGCGCACGCGTCGTGGCTTCCGGCTCGTCCAGCAGGTGCAGGCAGGCCGCGGCGATTTCGCGCAGGTTGTGCGGTGGGATGTCCGTCGCCATGCCGACGGCGATGCCGGAGGCGCCGTTCAGCAGCAGGTTAGGCAGGCGCGCGGGCAGCATCAGCGGCTCTTCCATCGTGCCGTCGAAGTTCGGTCCCCACTCGACGGTGCCGTCGGCCAGCTCGTCGAGCAGCAAGTCCGCGTAGCGCGTCAATCGCGATTCGGTGTAGCGCATCGCCGCGAATGATTTTGGATCGTCGGCCGAGCCCCAGTTGCCCTGGCCATCCACCAGCGGGTAGCGGTATGAAAAATCCTGCGCCATGTGCACCATGGCCTCGTAACAGGCCGAATCGCCGTGCGGATGAAACTTGCCGATCACGTCGCCCACCGTGCGCGCCGACTTCTTGTGCTTGGCCGCCGCCGACAGGCTAAGCTCGCTCATCGCGTAGATGATGCGTCGCTGCACCGGCTTGAGCCCATCGCCCAGCGCCGGCAGCGCCCGATCCAGGATGACGTACATCGAATAATCGCGGTACGCCTTTTCGGTGAACTCCGACATGGGGCGCTGCTCGACGCCCTCGAAATTGAGCTCCTGGGATTTCAAGGCGCCACTTCCGCCAGGTTGCCGCTCTGCTCCAGCCACGCCCGCCGGTCCCCGGCCCGCTTCTTCGCCAGCAGCATGTCCATGAGCGAGTCGCTGTTGTCGCGCGCCGCGATCGTGAGCTGCACCAGGCGTCGCGTCAGCGGATCGATCGTCGACTCGCGCAGCTGCGCCGGATTCATCTCGCCCAGGCCCTTGAAGCGCGTTACCACGGGCTTGGCGCGCGTATGCTCGGCGGCGAGGCGTTTCAGGAGCGCGTCGCGTTCGGCGTCGTCCAGCGCGTAGAGCACCTGCTTGCCGGCATCGACCCGGTACAGCGGCGGCATGGCGACATAGACGTGGCCATGGGCGACCAGTGGACGGAAGTGACGCAGGAACAGCGCGCACAGGAGCGTCGCGATGTGCAGGCCGTCGGAATCGGCGTCGGCGAGGATGCAGATCTTGTGATAGCGCAGGGCCGACAGGTCCGCCGAGCCCGGATCGACACCGATTGCGACGCTGATGTCGTGCACTTCCTGCGAGCTGCCGATCTCCCCGGACTCCAGTTCCCAGGTGTTCAGGATCTTGCCGCGCAGCGGCATGATGGCCTGGAAATCCTTGGCGCGCGCCTGCTTGGCCGAGCCCCCGGCAGAATCGCCTTCGACCAGGAACAGCTCCGAGCGCGCCGGATCCTGGCTGGTGCAGTCCGCCAGTTTGCCCGGCAGCGCCGGGCCATTGACGGCGCGCTTGCGGGTGATGCGCTGCGCGGCGCGGAGCCGCTCCTGGGCATTGGCGATGGCAAACTGGGCGATCCCTTCGCCGGCGTCCGGATGCTGGTTGAGCCACAGCCCCATCGCATCGCGCGCATGCGTCTCGACGAGCGCGGCGGCTTCGCGCGAGCTGAGCTTCTCCTTGGTCTGGCCCGCGAACTGCGGATCGCGCAGCTTGATCGACAGCACGTAGCAGGCACGGTCCCAGACATCCTCGGCCGCCAGCTTGATGCCGCGCGGCAGCAGATTGCGGAACTCGCAGAACTCCCGCACGGCATCGACGATGCCGGAACGCAGCCCATTCACGTGCGTGCCACCGGCGATGGTGGGGATCAGGTTCACGTAGCTCTCGGCAATCAGGTGCGGCGCGTCGCCCGACCACGCGAGCGCCCATTCGACCACGTCCTGCTCCGAAGCGTGGCGGCCGGTGACCGGCTCGGCGGGCAGGCGCTCGTATTTCTCGAGCAGCTCGGTCAGGTACTCGCCCAGGTGCCCGGTGTAAAACCACTCCTCATGTTCGCCGCTGGCCTCGTTGCTGAAGGTCAGGCGCAGTCCCGCGCACAGCACGGCCTTGGCCTTGAGCACGCGCTTGAGTTCCGGCACGGCGAAGCGATCGGAATCGAAGAATTTCGGATCCGGCCAGAAGCGCACCGTGGTCCCGGTGTTGCGCGCGCCCACCGTGCCGATCACCTCCAGCTTCGAGGACAGGCGCCCGTCCTTGAAGGCGATGTTG
>DATFUG010000038.1:0-4320 GCA_035261025.1 Steroidobacteraceae bacterium
GAGATGCTGCGCTCGCGCAACCTGGCGCTCGGCGGCACGCTCGACAATGCGATCGTGCTGGATGACTCAGGCGTGCTCAACGAAGGCGGACTTCGCTACGAGGATGAGTTCGTCAAGCACAAGATCCTCGATGCGATCGGCGATCTGTACCTGCTCGGGCACAGCCTGATCGGAGAGTTCAGTGGGCACAAATCGGGCCACGCCCTCAATAACCGGTTGCTGCGCGCCTTGCAGGCCGACAGCGGGGCCTGGGAAGAGGTCGTGTTCGAGCGGCCCGACCAGGCCCCTATTTCCTACGTGCAGGCGCTGTCGATTCCGGCCACGGCGCTCGCCTCCTAGGAGAAATCGGCGCCTGCCGGCCTCAGCGATTCGCGGGCGCGACGCGCACCGTGACTTTGACAATATCCGGGTGATGCGCGCGGATCCGCGGTTCCAGTTCAGCCAGGGCAAAGCGCAGGCGGGCGCTCCAGGCGGCCGAGGCGGCCAGCACGGTGAGCTCGGGACCCCTCTGGACGGCATAGACCAGCTGGTCCCGCAGTTCGGCTGGCAGGGCCTCCGTGAGCCATGCGAGCCACTGGCGCTGGGCTCCCACTTCACGCTCCAGGCCAGTCAGCCAACCCTGTTTTTTCATAATGCTGTCAAGGCTTTGCGCTGCACCGCGCCATCGGATGCCCGGCCTCCCGAATGCCGACTTAGTGCGCTTTTCGGGCAGCGACTTCTTGTCTTGAGGGGGCTTCTTGGGCATAGTCCTTGGCACTGATAGAGGGCGGACCCGCCCGGGGGGGCGGGGAAGTAAAGCCACCCATTTACCGCGGGAGCGCCATGATAGCGGGGTTGCCAGTGAGCGAGGTCCTAGCCTTGAGGCGCACCGGTGCCGTGCGGCGGCCCGGATGAATCTCATATTCTTTTCCCGCGGTCAGGGGAAAACGCGGCATCTCAATCTGTCTCATCCCGTGACGTTGACGCTGGTCAGCATCGTGGGCGGCGCCTTGCTCGCCGGCATCTTCGTCGCCGGCATCAAGCTGGGCGTCCGGGGCGTCACCCTGGGCGTCGCGGGCAGTCCCGCGGGGCTGGCCCAGGATCGCGCGGAGTTGACCCAGATCAGGGCGCATCTGCAGGAACGGATCGACGGACTGGCGCTGCGCATGGGTCTGCTCAATGCCCACATGATCCGCCTCAACGCGCTCGGCAAGCGCCTCACGCAGATGGCGAACCTCAGCAGCAGCGAGTTCGACTTTGACCACGACCCGGCCCTCGGTGGGCCGGAGTCCGCGACCGGTCGCGGTGCCGAAGTGCCTGATCTGTCCGCGATGCTGGACCAGTTCGATCGCCGCCTCGATTTTCGCGCCACGCAGTTCAATGCGCTGGAGTATGTCCTGCTGGGGCGCCAGCTCTCGGCCGAGATCCGCCCCACCGGCCGACCCGTGCTGAGCGGCTATATCTCTTCCTATTTTGGCGAGCGCATGGACCCCTTCGACGGTGAAGAGGCTTTCCACAAGGGTCTCGACTTCGCCAGCGACCGCGGCTCCGACGTGCTGGCCGTGGGACAGGGCGTGGTCAGCTGGGCCGGCCCGCGTGCCGGCTACGGCGTGCTGGTCGAGATCAACCACGGGAACGGTTACGTGACCCGTTACGCGCACAACTCCGCCGTGGCGGTCGCCGTCGGTGATACGGTGGAGCGCGGCCAGGCCATCGCGGTGGTCGGATCCACCGGCCGCTCGACCGGACCGCACGTGCACTTTGAAGTGCTGAAGGACGGGCGGCAGATCGACCCGATGGCGTTTATCGGCCACTGAGGCCTCGCCCCGCAGGCCGCTTAAGCGCCTGCCACCCTTGAGTCTCTTAAATGGCGTCAGCCCCGCTGCGCCGTGCCGCCGCGGCTTGAACAAATACCTCCCCGCCCCATCTATCCGTACAATACGCGGTTTCGCCCGCCGGGCCCTGAGGCACCATCCCTTGCGGCTCCGGGCTTGATTCCAAAGGATAAGTTCAAGTGCTGAAGGCCCTGACGCGAGTGTTTGGGAGCCGCAATGAGCGGCTCGTGAAGGGCTTCGGTCGCGCCGTGCGGCAATCGAGCGGGTACGAGGCCGAGTACGCCACCTTGAGCGACGCGCAGCTGCACGCCAAGACCGACGAGTTCCGCCAGCGACTCGGCGCGGGCGCCAGCCTGGAAGACCTGCAGCCCGAGGCGTTCGCGCTGGTGCGCGAGGCCGCGCGGCGCGTGCTGAAGATGCGGCACTTCGACGTGCAGCTGGTCGGCGGACTGGCGCTGCACCAGGGCAAGATCGCCGAGATGCGCACGGGCGAGGGCAAGACGCTGGTGGCGACGCTCCCCGCCTATCTGAACGCGCTGCCGGGGAACGGGGTGCACATCGTCACGGTCAATGAGTACCTCGCGCAGCGCGACGCCGACTGGATGGGTCCGATCTATCGTTTCCTCGGGCTCACCGTCGGAGTGATCCGCAGCCAGCAGGAATCGGCGGAGAAGCGTGCCGCCTATGCCTGCGATATCACCTTCGGCACCAACAACGAATTCGGCTTCGACTATCTGCGCGATAACCTGGCGTTCCGCCTAGAGGAGCGCGTCCAGCGCTCGCTGAGCTACGCCATCATCGACGAGGTCGACTCCATCCTGATCGACGAGGCGCGCACGCCGCTGATCATCTCCGGCCCGGCCGAGGAGAGCACCGAGGTCTACCAGCGCATCAACGCCCTGGTGCCGCGCCTGAAGCGCCAGGAGGCGGAAGAGGGCCCGGGTGATTTCTCGGTCGACGAGAAGGGCAAGCAGGTCCACCTCACTGAAGACGGGCACGAGCACGTCGAGCAGCTGATGCTCGAGTCGGGCCTGCTGCGCGAGGGCGACAGCCTCTACGACGCAGCCAACGTGCGATTGATGCATCACCTCAATGCGGCGCTGCGCGCGCACGCGCTCTACAAGCGCGACGTGGAATACATCGTGCGCAATGGCGAGGTGATCATCGTCGATGAATTCACCGGCCGCACCATGATCGGCCGGCGCTGGTCCGACGGCCTGCACCAGGCGGTGGAGGCCAAGGAAGGCGTGCGGGTGCGCGAGGAGAACCAGACGGTGGCCTCGATCACCTTCCAGAACTATTTCAGGCTCTACCGCAAGCTCGCCGGAATGACCGGTACCGCCGACACGGAAGCGCCCGAGTTCCTGCAGATCTACGGCCTGGAAGTGGTCGTCATCCCCACGCACCGGCCGATGATCCGGCTGGACAGCGCCGATCACGTCTATCTCACGCAGGGCGACAAGTTCGAAGCGATCATCGCCGACATCCGCGACTGTGCGGCGCGCGAGCAGCCAGTGCTGGTGGGCACCACCTCGATCGAGACCTCGGAATTCCTGGCGGGCCTGCTGCAGAAGGACAAGATCGAGCACAACGTGCTCAACGCCAAGCAGCACGAGCGCGAAGCGCACATCATCGCGCAGGCCGGACGCCCCGGCACCGTGACGATCGCCACCAACATGGCGGGCCGCGGTACCGACATCGTCCTGGGCGGCAATCTCGAGGCCGAGCTGCACGCGCTGCCGGAAGAAACCAGTGAGCAGGCGCGCACCGACGTGCGGGCCGCCTGGCAGACGCGTCACGACAAGGTGATCGCGGCCGGCGGCCTGCACATCATCGGCACCGAGCGCCACGAATCGCGGCGCATCGACAACCAGCTGCGCGGGCGCTCCGGCCGCCAGGGGGATCCGGGCTCGAGCCGCTTCTACCTGTCGATGGAAGACAACCTGATGCGCATCTTCGGGGACCCCACCCGCACCAAGCGCTGGCTGCAGATGGCCGGCATGAAGGCGGGCGAGGTCATCGAGAGCGGCATGCTCACGCGCCAGATCGAGAAGGCGCAGCGCAAGGTGGAATCGCACAACTTCGATATCCGCAAACAGCTGCTGCTGTTCGACGACGTGGCCAACGATCAGCGCAAGGTGGTCTACCAGCAGCGCACCGAGATCCTGGGCACCGAGGACCTGAGCGAGGCGGTCAAGGGGATGTACGAGGAGGCGGTCCTTGGGCTCATGGACGCGCACCTGCCCACCGGCAGCGCGCCCCACGATTGGGACCTGACCGCGCTCGATGGCGCGCTGGAGCGCGATTTCAACGCGCGCGTGGATATCGCCGGATGGCTGGTGCTCGATCCGCAGCTGGAAGAAGCAGCCCTGCGCGACCGCGCCGTCAAGGCCGTGCTCGAGGGCTATGCGCACAAAGTGGCGCGGATCGGTGAGCCTATCATGCGGCACATCGAGCGCGATGTGGTGCTGCGCATGCTCGACCAGCACTGGCGCGATCACCTGGC
>DATFUG010000039.1:0-3029 GCA_035261025.1 Steroidobacteraceae bacterium
ATCGCCCCTACCTTGGCTGATTGCGGCCGGGCGCTGAAGTAGCTGCCGACGCGGTCGCGCAGCCGCGCCGCCTTGCCCACGTAGATGAGTTCGCCGTCCGCATCGTGCATGCGATAGACGCCCGGCCGGTGCGGCAGCGTCGCAACGAAGCGCTGCGCGTCAAATGGCGCTGAATCGGGCACTCACGTGCGCTGCCGGCTGCGCTCGGCGATCAGCATGGCCAGCTCCAGGGCCTGCTCATAGTTCAGCCGCGGATCGACCTGCGATCGGTAGGCGCGCTGCAAATCGGCCTCGGTCAGGCCGCGCGCCCCTCCGGTGCACTCGGTGACATCTTCGCCCGTGAGTTCAATGTGCGCGCCGCCGAGTATCGAGCCCAGCTCACGATGGATGCGGAAGGAAACGTCGAGTTCCTTGAGGATGTTCTCGAAGCGGCGCGTCTTGACGCCCCCGCTGGTGGTCTCGGTATTGCCGTGCATCGGATCGCAGCACCACAACACGCTGTGTCCGGTGCGGCGCACCGCCTCGATCACGCGCGGCAGATGCTGCTCGATGTCCTTGACGCCGAAGCGGTGAATCAGCGCCAGGCGACCAGGCTGGTTCTGCGGATTGAGGATCGCCACCAGCTCCTGCAACCATTCATCGCTCATCGCCGCGCCGACCTTGACGCCGATCGGATTGGCGATGCCGCGGAAATACTCCACGTGCGCGCCCTCGACCGTGGCCGTGCGCATGCCGATCCAGGGCATGTGTGTGGACAGGTTGTACCAGCGATTCTGGCGCGGTATGTGGCGCGTCTGGGCCTGCTCGTACAGCAGGTGCAGGCCCTCATGGCTGGAAAAGAACTCGACCCGCAGCGCATCGCCAACCTGCTGGCCCATCATCGACTCGAAGAAGTCCAGGGCGTCGCCGATGGAATGCACGATCCGCTCGTAGGCTTCACGGAGTGGTGCGTGCCGCACGAAACCCAGATCCCAGTACTCGGGATGGTGGAGGTCCGCGAACCCCCCATCGATCAGCGCACGCACGAAATTGAGCGTGAGGGCCGCGCGCTCGTAGCCGCGTAGGAGCAATTGCGGATCGGCGCGCCGCGCTTCGGCGCTGAATTCCGGCCGATTGACCAGATCGCCCCGGTAGGCGGGGAGCGTGATTCCATTCCGGGTTTCGGTATCCGCCGAGCGCGGCTTGGCATACTGCCCGGCAAAGCGGCCGACGCGCACGATCGGCCGCTTCATCGCCTGCAGCAGCACCAGGCTCATCTGCAGCAGCACCTTCAGCTGCTTGGCAATGTGGTCGGACTCACAGTCCGCAAAACTCTCGGCACAATCGCCCCCCTGGAGCAGAAAGGCCTCGCCGCGCTGCGCGCCGGCGAGCCGCGCGCGCAGATTGTCGACCTCCCAGGACACCACGACGGGCGGGAGGCGCGCCAGATCGGCGACCACGCGCTCCAGCGCCGCGCCGTCCTCGTATACGGGCTGTTGCTGCGCTTTACGGGACTGCCAGCTCGTCGGCTGCCAGGATGTGGTATCGGTCGATCTCATCCGCCCGATTTTAGCACGTCCGATTCCAGGAGCCGGCCGGGCAGCGTAACCTCGATGCGCGCCCCTTTCAGCGCTGCCGATTCGGCGATCAGCACCTCTCCGCCGTACAGCGCCACCGTATCGGCCACCATCGCGAGGCCGAGACCATGGCCGGGAGCGCGCTCATCGGCCCTGACGCCACGGGCCAGAACGCGCCCGCGATCTTCCGGGGCGATCCCCGGACCGTCATCCTCGATGCGGATCAGCAGTTGCGGCTGCGCCGCCTGTTCGTCGAGGAGCTGCACCTCGGCCCGCACTTTGCCGCTGCACCATTTGCAGGCGTTGTCGAGCAGGTTGCCGAGCAGTTCGATGATATCCCCGCGATCGCCGACGAAGCCGGCGCGCGCGGCCACCTCGGTTTCAATGGCCAGGTCCTTGCTGGAGTGCACCCTGAGCATCGTGGCGCGCAGCTCCGCCAGGAGCGGTGCGACCGGCAGTGCCCCCTGACCCACCGCCGCCCCACCGCTGGTTGCGGCGCGCTTGAGTTGATGGTCGACAATCTGCGCGATGCGATCGATCTCGCGGTTGACGCTGCTGCGCTCCTCCGCGCCGCCGGCGAGCCCGGCGCGCATCACCGCCAGCGGCGTCTTGAGGCTGTGGGCCAGGTTGCCGAGCGTGTCGCGGTAGCGGACGATGCGCCGCTGCTCCGAACGCAGCAGGGCGTTGAGCGAGCGCGACACGCCGGCCAGCTCGCGCGGAAAGGCGGTGCCCAGTTGAGCGCGCTGGCCCCGGTCCACCTCGGCGATCTCCAGCTCGAGGCGCCGGATCGGGCGCAGTACCCGCCGCAGCAACACGGCCACGACGCCCAGCAGCAGCACCGCCAGGGCGCCAAACCAGGCCACCATCTGGCGGCGGAAGCGCAGCAATTGTGCGTCCTGGCCGGCGAGATCCTCAGCGACGCTGAATACCAGATCCGCCGAGACGCCCGGGGCGTAGTCCCATTCCAGGCCGCGGCTGAGCACGCCCACAGCAGTGCCGCCGGCCAGCGACTCGCGCCAGAAGAAGGCGCGCCCGATTCCCACGGGCGGGCCAAAATCCACCGGCACCCCGGCGAGCGACGGCGAGCTCCACAGGACCCGCCCGCGGGTGCTGCGTACCAGCGCGTACTGGCCGGAACGGCGCCGGCTCAGGCGCGATTCCGGATCGAGCACGTGCAGGTCCATGCGTCCGCCCTCGACCAGTTCCGCGGCGGTGACGAGCGCGACGATTTCCTCATCCAGCCGCGCGCGCAGGGCCTGCTGCGCCGATTGTTGAAAAATTCTGTCGAGCGCCACGATCGTCAGCGCGAAGGACAGCAGCAGCGGCACCGCAACGGCGACGATGAGCTGGCGGCGAACCGACGGCGGGCGCGCCATGCCTTCAGGAACAGCCGCGATCAGGAGGCCACATGAGTGCGCGGCAAGGTGATGCGATAACCGCGTCCGCGCAGCGTCTCGATGGGCTTGATTTCGT